>CAZXNP010000043.1:0-10249 GCA_964642035.1 uncultured Anaerolineales bacterium
CCGGCGGCGGGATCGTCTCCGGGCGGGGCGTACCACTGGTCGGCAGCGGCCTCATTCCATTCATACGCGGCCCCACACATCACTTCCCCGACCAGGTCGAGGTCGTTGATGTCGGGGGCCGATGCGGCCAGGCGCCGGGCATCGTCGCCGCTGCCGCCGTCGGTGACGATGGCCCCGGGCATGGCGCCATGGTCGCGGATGTGACGCACCACGGCCCGGCAGTCGACGCCGGAGAGCCCCGGCACCGCCATTGCGGCCAGGGCCTCATCCAGGGTGCCCGTGGCGCGCCAAGAGCTGGCGCGGCGCGATGCGGAGCGGACCACAAAGCCGGCCACCCACATCCGGCTGCTCTCGTCGTCCTCGGGATTGATCCCCGTGTTGCCGATCTGGGGCGCCGTCATGACCACGATCTGGCGGTTGTAGGAGGGGTCGGTGAGGACTTCCTGGTAGCCCGTCATTCCGGTATTGAACACGACTTCGCCGGTCCGGCGGCCCCGGGCTCCAAAGGCGATGCCCCGCCAGGTGGCGCCATCGGCGAGGGCAAGATAGCCTCGACCCATTGTCGCCTATTCCGGCTTCAGCACGACGGCAATGGCGCCCTGGGCGGCACCCGGCGCCGGGTAGTGGCGCAAGAAGATCGCCTCGAAACCTGGTGCCGACACCCGCAGGTGGATGTGGGGTGACTCGTCACCGGTTGCTGCCGGGACGTCGGTCTGAAAGGCGAAGGCGCCGGTGGCATCAGTGGCCGTGGACCCCCGCACCGAGACCTCTGTCCCGCCCTCCGGCGCGTGCATCCACAGCTCGACCAGGGCGTCGGCCACGGGCAGGCACGTTCCGGCGGCCAGGATGGCCCCCTCCAACACGTACCCGCTGCCGACGACGGATGCGTCCGGGGCCGTGGGGGCATACTGGGGGTCGACGTCGTCGCCTCGGGTTGGTAGGCAGCCCGACATCCCGGGCCCCGGCACCCCCACCTCGAAGCTGCCTTCGGGCATGCCCGTGGCCGTCGCGGCGGCGGTTGGGGTGGCCGCTTGGGCGGCGGTGGCCGCCGAGGGCGAGGCTCCTGTGCTGGTGCCCGGCGCCCCGGAGGACGAAGGATTGCAGCCGGCGGTCAGAACAAGCGCTAGGGCCGCCCCCGCCATCGCGCCAGCGGACGCCAGGCGCCGGCGGGGTGCCCGCGGGCCAACCGACACCAAGGGGCTATTTGAAGTCCGGATAAGCCATGCCCGTTGTCCCTCGGCTGAGGCGCCTCGAATGGGCACGGTCCGGCGTGGGGTCACGAGGGCCTAGGATATGGCCGCGCCGCCCGCTGGTCAACGACCCCGCCATGTTCCGCGGCGCCTTGCCCCCTCATCGCCGGCCTCCTAGAATCCTCGGCCCCATGGACCCCTCGCGATTGGCGCCGTTGCCCACCACATGGCTGCCCACCACATGGATGGCGGCCTCTGCCCTGGCCCTGGCGGTGGTTGGCCTGGCGGTGGCCGTGGCTGCCTATCGCCGGGGGCGCCGCCTCCAGGACCACTACCGGGCCTTGATGGAAGGCGTCGATGGTGCCGATCTGGCTGCCGCCCTCGAGGTCTATGGCCGCCGCCTGGGGGGCGCCGAGGCCGACATAGCGGTCCTTGCCGGCCAGGCGGCCGGGCTGGACCGCCGGCTGCGCCTGGCCCTGCAACGGGTGGGCGTGCTGCGCTTCAACGCTTTCGACGACGTCGGGGGCGAGCAGAGCTTCGCCATAGCCTTCCTCGATGAGTCGGGCAACGGCGTTGTGGTCTCCGGGCTCCAGGGTCGGGACGGCGGCCGGGTGTTCGCCAAGCCGGTTCGGGGGGGCCGGTCCCAGTACGCACTGTCGGCGGAGGAAGAGAGGGCCATCGCTGCGGCGGGAGGCGAGCCCCCCGTCGCCCCGGGTGGTTGACAGCCACCCCGGTGGATCTCTATACTGACAATGTCCGTCCCCGCCCCTGCTCCGCCGTCGCGCTCCGGGACGGGCGCCTGCCGCACGCCGCCGACGAGAACCGCGACGCCGGGCAGTCCAGGGCCACGCCAGTGGACCCTCGGACCGCCCTCTAGCCAAGGGGCCGCGCAACGCTTTCCGCCAAATCTCGCCCCCGTGGCACCACGCTACAAGGAGCCGTCGCCCTACTGGCGCTCCTGTCCTTGGCGTTGCTGTGGCGGGAGAACCGACTCCTCCAGCGGTCCCTGGCGGATGCGGACAGGGGCCGCCGGGCGGCCCTGGCCCGGGAGCACGAGTTGAACGCCATCGTGGCCGATCAGCACCGGCGGCTTCTGGACTCGGAGGCTGAGCTGGAGACGGTGCGGTTTCGCCTGTCGGCGGTGGAGATGCAGCTGGACGGCATCGATCGCCTGAGCCGCGACATGCGCATCGACTTGGGCCTGCCTCCGACGGAAGCGACCTGGGGCGACCCAGGCGAGCTCGGTGTGCGGCAAGGCGGCGGCAACGCCCCCGCCTCGTCGGAGGCCCAACGCCTGGACCGGGTTCGAAGGCGTTTGAGCTTCGGGCTCCGGGATCTGGAGGACATCATGCGGTCGTCCGTGGCCGCTGGTTCGCGTCCGGGGCTCCCCGCCCAGGCGGCGGTGGTGGCGCCGGAGCCGCCCCTGAACTGGCCGGCGCGGGGCCAGGTCACATCGGACTTTGGGTGGCGGGTCTTCAACGGCCGTCCCAACTTCCACACCGGCGTGGACATTGCAGCCCGCTTCGGGACCCCAGCCCAGGCCACCGAGGCTGGCCTAGTGGTTGGCAGCGGCTGGCAGCCCGGCTACGGGCTGTCGGTGCTAGTACAGCATTCAGGCGGTTACCATACTCTGTACGCCCACCTTTCGGAGCTCCTAGTCGGCGTCGGTGACACCGTTGACCTCGGCACCGCGGTGGGACTGGTGGGGAGCTCGGGCAACTCGACGGGGCCGCACCTACACTACGAGATCTGGAAGGACGGTGAGCTTCGGGATCCTCGGCCGTTCATGGACGGCCACCCGACCCAGTGAACCAGTCCTGCCGGGAGGAGTCATGAATATCTTCGGACGCCAGTCGGAGCCTCGGTCGGAGCACATCGAGACCGTGGTCGGCCCCACGTCCAATCTCCGGGGCACTTTGCGCGGGGAAGGGGGCGTGCGGATCGACGGCGGCTTCGAGGGGGCCATTGAGACCGCGGGCAACGTGGTGATCGGAGAAAACGCGCGAGTCGTGGCCGACATCTCAGGCCGCAACGTGACCGTCGGCGGCGCGGTGAAGGGGAACATCGACGCCGCCGGACGCCTGGAGATCCTGTCCACGGGAGCCGTGTATGGCGACGTCCAGGTGCAATCCGTCATGATCGACGAGGGCGGGCAGTTCCACGGTGTGAGTCGCATGCGGGGCCTAACTCACCCCGCCCTTGCCGCCCCCGTCGATGAGGACGAGCTGGGTAGCGGTGCCGAAGTCGAGCTTCTGCTAGACGACGAGGCCCTAGAGGGGACGGCGCGGCCGGCTCCGGAGCCCCCCGGAGGATCGGAGAGCCCGGAGGTCTCCGGGGGCCAAGGCACGACCCCCGACGCCGAGGCACCGGACAACGGTAGTGGCCGTGGCGAGGTCGGCGACGTGGCCGACCTAGACCTCAAGGGCATCGAGATGGACATCGAACCCGTGATTCCGGACTCCGCCCCGGCGCCGGCGCCAGCCGATGGGACCAAGCGCAAGGGCCGCCGCCGCAGGGCGAAGGGCTCTGGGTAGGGCGGCCTATGGTGGATGCCCGGGACCGGGATGCCGCCTGGGCCACGGTGAAGGAGTTCACGGCCAGCGACAACCTCCGGCGCCATATGCTGGCTGTGGAGGCGGCCATGCGGGCGTACGCGGAGCGCCTCGACCAGGACCCGGAGGAGTGGGGCGTCGTGGGGCTCCTCCACGACTTCGACTACGAGGCCTACCCCCAGGCGCCGGACCACCCCGTGGAAGGGGAGAAGATCCTGGCCGGCCGGGGCTGGCCGGATAGCGTTCGCCGGGCGATACTGTCCCACGCTGACCATACCGGCGTGGAACGAAGGTCGCTCATGGAGAAGGCCCTGCACGCCTGCGACGACGTCACGGGCCTGATCGTGGCCGCGGCCCTGGTGCGGCCGGATCGAGATCTGCGGGAGTTGAAGCTCAAGAGCCTTCGGAAGAAGTGGAAGTCCCGGGCCTTTGCGGCGGGGGTGGACCGGGACGAAGTGGCCGCCGCCGCGGCCGAGATTGGCATGACCGTCGAGGACCACCTGGCCGTGGTCCTGGGCGCCATGCAGGGCATCGCTGCTACCCTGGGCTTGTCCGGGGACGATGACTGAGGGGCCGCGGCTGATCTTGGGCACTACCGGAGGATTGGTGGCCCTCGAGCTGGCGGGCCGTGGCTGGCGCCGTGGGACCGTCGTGTGGCGCGGCGGGGACGTGACGAGCCTGGCGGTTGACACCAGTCCCCGGCAGCGGATTGTGGCCACCTTCGAATCCGGGGCCGTGGCTTCCGGGGATGGCGGCCGCACCTGGACGGCCGCCGACGATGCCGGCACTGCCGCCAAGGGCGGCTACGGCAAGGCCGGCGCCAGGCGGTCGGCTCCGGGGCTGCGGGGCGAGATGCTGTGCCTCATTGCCCTCGCCGCCGAGGGTGGCGTCCTGTACGCCGGCACCACGGAAGGGGTGTTCCGGTCCGCGGACGGCGGGTTCTTCTGGACCGGGGCCGGGGCCGGACTGGGGGACCAGAGTGTGGCCGCCCTTGCCGAGGTCGGCGGCGCCCTCGTGGCCGCCGTGCACCCTAACCCCAAGGGCCGATTGGCGCCGGGGGCCAAGGTGGAGGGCGGGCGGCTGTATCGCCTGGGCCCGGGGGCGGCCAGGTGGGCGGCGGTGACTCGGGTCCTGGGCGGGGCCCCCGGCGGCTTCGCGACGGACCCGGACGGGGAGCGGTTAGCCTGGACCAGCCGGGGCACGGTGCTGGCGAGCAGCCATCGAGGCGCCCGGTGGACCGCCATCGCCCGGGGCCTGCCGCCGATTCACTCCGCCGTCGTCGTCTGACGCCCCCCGGAGTGCGGGCGTATCCTGATCTCGGCGGCGCCGTCTTGGCCCGTGGCCCTTGGCCCCGTCGCCATTCGTGGCGGGCACCAAATTCGCGGAGGGCACAATGAGACAAGCACCAATGCCCCGAAGCGCCGGTCGGCATGGCCACTGGCGCCTCTTGTCGGCGATCGCCTTGGCGATGGCCCTCGCGGCGTCGGCCGGGGGAGCATTGGCGGGCTCTGGGGCAGTCGGGGCCCCTGGGATGGGCCGGGCCGCCCGTGGGAGTGGCTCCTTGGGCGAGGTCGCCCCCGGTGCCGGGGCGTCGCCCCCCGCCGCCGACCGGGTGGCCTATGCCCCCTGGCTGGGCACCATCGTGACTGGGAGCGCAGCGGTGGACCTGGGGGCTGGTGGCGCCGGCTTCCCGTATCCCTCCGGCATCACTATCCAGAACGCCGGGGGCGAGGTGACCCGCATCCTGGCCGTGTTCTTTCGGTCGTCGGCGGCGGGGGAGTGTTCGGCCTGCCGGGCCGTGGCCGCCGCCTGCAGCGACCCTCTTGCCCCGGGGAGCCTGTGGCGGGCCGAGGCGCCCGGCATCGCCGACGGCGAGGCCACGAGCGCCGCGCTCTTCAGCGTGAGCAATGCCCCGGCCCGGGAGGGGGGCGAGGCGTGGCGGGCCTGGCTGGCCGGCCGCGGGTAGGGGGAGGAAGCCTCTTTTGCCGACGTGGCGTGCGGCCTGATGGCCGCCGACGCCGACGCCGACTCCGGGGCGCGCTGCGCTGCCTACTCCTCCTTCCGGGACGCCTTCGTGGACGGGGATGCCGAGGCCCTGGGGGTGGAGCCGGGGCCGATGCGGGGTGAGGCCTTGGCGGCGGTGGTGAGCGCCCCGGGTCGGGCCGACCTAGGGGCCGCGACGTTGAACAAGTACGCCGCCGTTGGCCTCGGCGAGGTGGGGGCCACTGGGGCGGTATCGAGGGCCTACGCCGTGCCGGGGCTACAAGTGGGCACTCCGGAGGGCTTCGACAGCCTGGTGGCGCTTCAGAACGCGGGTTCCGCTTGCGCCACCGTGCGGGTGTCGGCCTTCCTCACAGGGGACGGCCCCGTGGGACCGGCGGCGATGGTGAAAGTGCCCCCCGGGGAGGCACGGCTGGTGCGGCCGAGTGCCCTGTGGCCCGTTCAGGACACCGCCGCCCTTCGCCTGGAGAGCGATGTGCCTCTGGCAGTGGCGGTGGAGACCACGGGCTACGACACGTCCGCGACCCACACGGGCCTGCTCCAAACGGCATCGCCGGACGAGTGGTTTGTGCCCCTGGCCTACCAGGAGCAGCGTCGCCGGGGTGCCGACGCCTCGGACGATGGGTCCTCGGACACCATTTTCTCAGGCGGATCTTGGCCCGGGGGAGAGAGCCTGGTGGCGGCCTTCAACCCCTCGGCGGAATCGATTCGCCTGGAGATTCGAACCGAGGCTGAGGGCAAGCACGACCGCAATATCACCATCAGGCTCCCCGGGCGCGAGCAGACCGTCTTTCAGGTGGGCTTCGGCCTGGGCCTGCCGGGGGGCCCCGGTTGGGCCCGGTTGACGCCCCTGGATGGCCCGGCCTTTTTCGCGGTGGAACACCAGCGCTCGGAGAACGGCGGCCCAAGGGTGCTGGAGCAGTGGTCGAGCGTGGCGTGGCGCTCCCGGCCGGGCCCCGGCACGGTGGCGCTGCCCGACCTGGGCGGACCGGCGGTGGGGCCCGGAGCAATGGTCTCTACCCCCGGCATGACCACCAGTCTGGAGGCCAGGGTAGCGGTGCAGAACATGCTCGCGTCCCCGGCGCGGGTGGCCTTCGATGGCCGGGCCGACTGCGGCCCTGCCGGCACGATCACCCGGACCATAGAAGGCATGTCGGCCCTCGTCGTGCCCGCCCGGGACATCCCCGGGGTCCTCAGCGGCGCCGACTCGGCCTTGGTGAGGGTGCTGGACGGCCGGGTGGCGGCCAGCGTTGAGATCGTGCGCCTCGAGCGGACGCCCCAAGGCGCAACTCCGCTGCCGGACCTGACCAGCGGCTACACCGCGATTCCAGTCAGCGTGACCCTGCCGGCGCCGGCGTTGCCACCCGCCGCCCTCGAGGTGACCCCGGGGGAGGTGGTGTTGGAGGACCCGGCGGTGTCGGCGGCGGTTCATGTGGGCTTCGCGGCAGACGGCCCCCGGTGTCTGGGCTTCACGGCATCGTCCCCGGTGCCGTGGCTCACGGTTGAGCCGGAGGCCGGCTCGCTGCCCGTGGATCTAGAGCTCCGGGTGCGGCGGTCCATCCTGTCTCCCGGGGCAACTCACGTCGCGACGGTCACCGTGGCCGCCGCCGGGCCTAGGGTGGGGAACAACCCCGTCCACGTGCCGGTGTCGGTGGTTGTTCCCGCCGGCCAACCGGCCTTCCTGCCGGCGGCTTACCTGAGCTGGCCCTTGAGGCCCTGACGGCGGCGGGGCCCTGGGGGGCCGACGGGCGTCTATAATGTGCAGACCATGTTGAAGACAATTGTCGGCAAGATCGCCGGCGACCCGAACGCCAAGGCGATCCGCAAGATCCAACCCGTGGTCGAGGAGATCAACGCCCTCGAGGCGGAGTACGAGTCCATGTCCACCGCAGCCCTCGGGAAGAAGACCGAGGAGTTCCGGGCGCGCCTAGAGGATGGGGCTACCCTCGACGACCTGTTGCCGGAGGCCTTCGCGGCGGTGCGCGAGGCGTCCAAGCGCACCATTGGCCTCAGGCACTACGACGTGCAGCTCGTTGGCGGCGTGGTGCTGCACCAGGGAGCCGCGGCCGAGATGAAGACCGGGGAGGGCAAGACCCTGGTGGCCACCCTGGCCCTGTACCTGAACGCCCTTCCTGGCCAGGGCGTGCACCTGGTTACTCCCAACGACTACCTGAGCAAGATAGGGGTCCAGTGGATGGGCCCGATCTACCACCTGCTGGGCCTGAAGGCGGCCGTCATTCAGAGCATGGGCGCCAATCCGGAGATGTCGTCCTTCGAGTTCGACCCCGATTTCCAGGCCGACGACGATCGCTACCAGCACCTGAAGCCGGTGGACAGGCCCGAGGCCTACCGGGCCGACGTCCTGTACGCGACCAATAACGAGCTGGGATTCGACTACCTCCGGGACAACATGGTGTGGGACACGTCGCAGCGGGTCCAGCGGGAGTTGCACTACGCCATCGTCGATGAGGTCGACAACATCCTCATCGATGAGGCCAGGACGCCCCTCATCATCTCGGGCCCGGCCGAGGAAGCCACGGACTACTACGTCACCTTCGCCAAGATCGTGCGCCGCCTCCGGGAGGACGAGGACTACGAGGTAGACGAAAAGGCCCGGGTGGCCACCCCCACCGACGCGGGCATCGAGAAGGTCGAGGCGCTGCTCAACATCGACAACATGTACAGCCCGGATAACTACCACCTGACGCCGTACTTCGAGAACGCCCTCAAGGCCCAGGTGCTGTTCCACAAGGACAAGCAGTACATCGTGAAGGACGGTGAGGTGATCATCGTGGACGAGTTCACGGGACGCCTCATGCACGGCCGGCGCTTCTCAGAGGGGCTGCACCAGGCCATCGAGGCCAAGGAGGGGGTGAGGGTCCAGCGGGAGTCGATGACCCTGGCCACCATCACGTTTCAGAACTACTTCCGCATGTACGACAAGCTGGCGGGCATGACGGGCACGGCCATGACCGAGGCCGAGGAACTCCACAAGATCTACGAGCTCGATGTGCTGGCCGTGCCGACCCACCGGCCCGTGATAAGGAACGATCACGCCGATTTGGTGTACAAGACCGGAGCCGCCAAGTGGCGAGCGGTGGTGGACGAGATTGCCAACAAGCACGAGGCCGGCCAGCCGGTCCTCGTGGGCACCGTGGCCATCGAGACGAGCGAGATGCTATCTGAGCGGCTGAAGCGGCGGCGAGTGAACCACGAGGTCTTGAACGCCAAGAACCACGAGCGAGAAGCGGAGATCATCGCCCAGGCCGGTCGGGTTGGGGCCGTGACCATTGCCACCAACATGGCTGGCCGAGGTGTCGACATCCTCTTGGGCGGTAACGCCGAGGGGCAGGCCCGGGCCGCCCTCCGGCGCCAAGGGGTGGAGCTGACGGAGCTGTCCAGCGTCGACTGGGACGATGCCGTGGCCACCCTCCGGGGCGGGGGCGATCCGACGGAAAAGCACGACACGCCTTGGGCCCGGGCCCTCGCCGACGCCTGGCGCCAGTCGGCCCGGGAGCGGGAGCAGGTCCTCGAGCTGGGTGGGCTCTATGTCCTTGGCACCGAACGCCACGAGGCCAGGCGCATCGACAACCAGCTGCGCGGCCGGTCGGGACGACAAGGCGACCCCGGGGAGAGTCGGTTTTTCGTGAGTCTCGAGGACGATCTCATGCGCCGCTTCGGCGGCGAACGAGTCAAGAAGCTCATGGATACCTTGGGCGTGGAGGACGATCAGGAGATCGAGAGCAACATGGTGTCCCGTCAGATCGAGCAGGCCCAGGTGAAGGTGGAGGGCTACAACTTCGACCTGCGCAAGCACCTTCTCGAGTACGACGAGGTAATCAACGAGCAGCGGACCGTCATCTACAACGAGCGATCGGAGATCCTCCGCCGCGAGAATCGCCGGGGCATCGTCCTGGACATGGCCCGGGACGAGGTTCGCGCGATAGTGATGCTCCACACCATGGCGGACCACTCCGAAGACTGGGACGTCGCAGCCCTCGAAACTGCCCTCCGGGCCGTGGTGCCCTTGGCCGACGACACCGATGTGGAGGACTGGCGTAACTACACCCCCGAGGAGTTGGCGGACCACCTGGGGGACCGGGCCGAGGCCTTCTACGAGGCCAAGGAGGAGCGCCTCGGCACCGAGATGATGGGTCGGATCGAACGCCACGTGATACTGCGAGCGATCGACACGTGGTGGGTGCGGCACCTGACGGCCCTCGACGAGTTGCGCACTGGCATTGGCTTGCGGGCCTTCGGCCAGCAGGACCCCCTGGTGACCTTCAAGCGCGAGGCTTTCGACATGTTCCAGGGGCTGAAGGCCAACATCGCCTCCGAGATCGTGCGGGGGGTGTTCCACGCGGAGCCGGCCCAGGCCCAGGGTCAAGCGCGGTCGCGGCTCCTCGACCGGGCCCGAGCCGGGCGGGGCCGGCTAATCGACCAGGCCCGGGGCAGCACAGCCACCGCGACGCCGCGCCAGGCCCGGGCCACGAAGACCCCAGGGCG
>CAZXNP010000044.1:0-10169 GCA_964642035.1 uncultured Anaerolineales bacterium
CGGTGGCCGAGGCTTGGCGGAACCTTACGGCGGCGGGGGCCCAGCCTCTGGCGAACCAAGGCAAGGGCGGAGGCGCCCTGGCGGCCGCCAATCTCGAGGCCCAAGTCGCCCCCGGGGGCCAGCAGCGCCCCAAGCCTGGCCATCAAGCGCCGAAGCACGAGAAGTCCGTCGCCACCGGCGAATAGGGCCACCGTTGGCTCATGGCGTAACACCCCGGGGGCAACCGCTCCCCGCTCGTCCAAACCAACGTACGGCAGATTGGCCACGATCAAGGGTACGTCCACCAACGTCGCCGGGGCTAGATCGGCCATGTGGAACTCGATTCTGTCCGCCACCCCCAACGCCTCGGCGTTCCGCCGAGCCACAGCCAGCGCCCCAGGCACGATGTCCGTGGCGTGCACCCGGAGCCCCGGCAACTCCCTGGCGAGGGCGACGGCGAGGACCCCGGACCCGGTCCCCACGTCCAAGGCCCGGCGGTGGCCCATGGCCCGGGCCCGGGAGATGGCCCACTCGGCCAATAGCTCGGTCTCCGGTCGCGGCACCAGTACGCCTCGATCGACGACCACCTCGAAGTCAAGAAACGGGGCAGTGCCCACGATGTAGGCGAGGGGCTCCCCGGAAAGCCGGCGACCGACCCACCGCCGAAACTCCGCCAGCTCCTCGGCGGTGACCAGCCGCCGCCGGTCGACGATTACCTGAGCCAGCGACGACCTCATCGCCGCCGCCAGCATCACCTCGGCATCCCGCGGCGGCACCCCGGCCTTTGACAGTCGACCAACGGCTGCGGAGACGGCCGCACCGACCCTGACGCCCCCAGAAGCGGGGGCCGGCGCCTGCCGTCGAGGGTCGTGTTGGGTCAGCCGGTGCCCGCCGACTCCAACTGCCGGCCCTTCTCTGCTTTGACCAGGGCATCGACTAGCTCGTCGAGGTCGCCGTCGAGGATCGTGTCGAGGGAGTGGAGCGTCAATCGAATTCGATGATCGGTCACGCGATTCTGAGGAAAGTTGTAGGTTCGGATCTTCTCAGCCCGCTCGCCGGTGCCGATCTGATGGCGACGGGCGACGCTTTGCTCCTCCAGGCGCCGCTGCTCCTCGATCTGATGCAGCCGCGCCCGCAGCACTTGGAGGGCCTTGCGGCGGTTCTGCAGCTGCGACTTCTGGTCCTGACAGCTCACTACCAGGCCAGTCGGTATATGGGTGATTCGCACCGCCGAATCGGTTGTGTTGACCGACTGCCCCCCGGGGCCCGAAGATCGAAACACGTCGATCCGAAGGTCGCTATCGGGGATCTGAATCGCCACCTCGTCGATTACCGGTAAGACTGCCACCGTCGCCGTGGACGTGTGGATTCGCCCCGACGCTTCCGTGGCCGGTACCCGCTGCACCCGGTGGACTCCGCTTTCCCCCTTAAAGCGGCCATGGACCCCTTCCCCCCTCACCTCAATGACGACGTCTTTGAGGCCGCCCAATTCCGTCTCGCTCTTGCTGATGACGGTGGTGCGCCACTTGTGCCGCTCGGCGAAGCGCAGATACATCCGGGCAAGATCGGCCGCGAACAGCCCGGCCTCGTCGCCACCCGTACCGGCCCTGATCTCAACCATCACATCCTTGTCAGCGTAGGGGTCCTTCGGCGCCAGCAGGGCCCGCAGGTCTTCCGCGAGGCTGTCGGCGCGAACCGTGAGGCTGGCAAGCTCGGCCGCCACGAGCTCGGCCATGCCGGGATCGGTCTCGCTGCCTCCTGGGGTGAGTTGGAGCTCCGCCGTGGCCTCGAGCTCCGACTGAACGGCCTTGTACTCGCGAAAGGTCCGCACCACCGGCTCCAGCTCGGCCCGCTCGCGACCCAAGTCGCGCAGCCTATCTGGGTTGCCGTACACGGCTGGATCGGATAGCTCCGCCAAGAGGCCCTGGTAGCGCTCTTCAAGGGCGGCCAGCTTTGCCAGGAGGGCTTTCACAAGCCGGTATTATATATCAGCTGCGGGCCCCTGCCGGGTCGCTGGCGGGCCGTGTGCTAGAATGTTGTGCGTCAGCCGCAAGACCCTCGCATCCACGCCCGATCAGGACCCGCGAGCACGACGATGACGATTCTATGGTTCTTTCTCGCTTTGGTCCCCCTCGTCCTCGTGCACGAGTTGGGGCACTTCGCCGTGGCCAAGCTCAGCGGCACGAAGGTGGAGGAATTCGGCATCGGCTTCCCTCCGCGGGTGGCCAGGATCTTCACCCGGGGCGACACCGAGTACACCCTGAACGCCCTGCCCTTGGGGGGGTTCGTGCGCCTCGCCGGCGAGGACGACCCGACCGTACCCGGGGCCTTCGCGGCGAAGAGCAAGGCCGTCCGAAGCGCAGTGCTGGCGGCCGGGCCGGGGGCCAACTTCCTGTTGGCGGCGGTGATCCTCAGCGGCATCGCTATGGTGGGGATCAACGAGACCGTGCCCGGGTTCCACGGCGTCCTTGTGGGCACCGTGGACGAAGGCATGCCAGCCGCCGAAGCAGGTTTCCTACCGGGAGATCAGATCGTCGCCGTCAACGGGCAGGCCCTGGCACTCACCACGGCGGGCCAAGACGACCCGACGTCGGGCACCACGAAAGAGATGATCGCCCTCACGGAGCTCACCGACGCCTCCACCGGAACGCCGATGACCATCACTGCGATAAGAGGATTGGAGCGGGTCGCCAGGGCTCATGTCCCCGACGACCTCTCTGCCGTGGCAGCATTGGAGCCGTGGTTCGACGGCCGGGTGGTGACGACATCCCCACCGGGCTCCGCTCTGGCTCCCGGCGACATCGTGCTGGGGGCTGGCGCTCCTGGAGGCCCCGTCGTTATGCGCGGGGGTCGTACCCTCAACATTGAAGTGACGCCGGAATTTGACGCGGCCCTCGGCAAGGGCCGTATTGGGGTCACCATCGGTCCGGCCTCGCTGCCCATGCGTCTCGGCCTCATCGCCGGCCTGGCGAAGGGGGTGTCCCTGACCTGGCGCAGCCTCGAGCGCATGGGGGGCATGCTCCTCGAGATGGTCCTGCGACGATCGCCTGCCGACATCAGCGGTCCTGTGGGCATTGCCCGCATGAGCCGCCAATCGGCCGAGGCCGGCGCCATCAGCTTCTTCGGCTTCATGAGCCTGCTGTCGCTCAATCTGGGGCTCATCAACTTGTTGCCGATTCCGGCCCTCGACGGCGGGCGACTGGTATTCATTGCCATCGAGGCCCTCCGCCGCCGCCGGATGGAACCCTCCCGAGAGCAGCTGGTGCACGTCATCGGCTTCGTGGTCGTGGTGGGCCTCATGCTGGTGCTAACGGCGGTGGAGTTGGCGGATGTGTTCGGGGTGTCGATAAGATGACGCATCGGCAGTCGGGGCCGCCCCAGGTCGCCCCCGACGAGGCCGACACCCCATCCTTCAAGGCGGCGCTTGCCCACCTGGCAAGCCCCGAGGGGACTCCCCAGCCAGCGCTTGTCCACGCCCTTTCGGACCCTCGGCATGAAGAGGTTGAGGCCTTCACGGCCACCTGGGGCACGCTGCCCCAAGAGCGACGGCGATGGCTGGCCTCGCGCCTCCTCGAGGCGGCGGAGGAGCGCTTCCAGGTCCGATTCGACCGCCTCTTCGCCCAGATCCTCGACGACGATGATGAACATGTGCGGTGCGCCGCCCTCGAAGGACTGTGGGAGGATGAGCGGCCCGAACGAGTCCCTGGCCTCCTGCGCATGGTGACCGCCGACCCGTCGGCCCCAGTGCGCGCCCGAGCGGCGACGGCCCTCGGGCGATTCGTGTACCGCGGCGAGCTTGGGGATGTAGACGACGGGGTGGCGACCAAGGTCATCGATTGCCTGTTGGCCGTGGCAACCGATCGCGCCGAGGAAGAGGAAGTCCGACGCCGGGCCACCGAGGCCGCCGGCTACGCCGATCGCGAGGATGTGCGGGCCCTAATCGATGCTCACATCGACTCGAACCTGCGAAGTCTGCGCCTGGGGGCCTTGGTGGCTATGGGGCGATCCGCCGACTCGATTTGGTGCTCTGAGGTGCTGGCGGCCCTAGACCACGAAGACCCGGCCATGGTCTACGAGGCGGCCCTGGCGGCAGGGAAGCTGGCCCTTGAGGAAGCCGTCGAACGCCTCGCCCAGTTAGGGGTCGCCCTGGACCGTGAGATTCAGATGGCCGCGATCTGGTCCCTGGGTGAGATCGGTTCAACTAGAGCAAGCCGGGCCTTGCGGCGAATAGCCGCCCAGATCACGGACGACGACGTTGCCGAGGCCGTTGACGATGCCATGGCCGCGGCAGCCCTCACCGAAGGCGCCATGCCCTGGGGAATCTTCGGCTAGGAGTAAGGTCCCCTAGGAGTTCGGCCCCCTAGAGTACCCCCAGCTCCCGGCCGACGGTCTCAAACTTCTCCAGCCCCACCCCTAGGTCGTTCCGGCTGTGGGCCGCCGACACCATGACCCGGATGCGAGCCTTGCCCAGGGGCACCGTCGGGAACGAGATGGCCGTGCCGAAAACCCCTTCCTCGAAAAGGCGCCGGGAGAAGTCCTGGGCGGTCTGTTCCGCCCCCAACATAACCGGCGTGATGGGGGTCTCGGTCGCTCCCAGGTCGAACCCAAGACGCCGCATCTCGCCTTGGAAGAAGTGGGCGTTGTCCCACAGGCGATCGACTCGTTCCGTCGAGGCCTCCAACACGTCGACGGCGGCAATGCAGGCCGCCACGTCTGGCACCGTCATCGCGCTTGAGAACAGGAAGGGCCGGCCCCGCTGGCGCAGCCAGTCGGTGATGGTCCGTTTGCCGGCCACATAGCCGCCCACGGCCCCGAAGGCCTTCGACATTGTGCCCACCTCGATGTCGAAGACACCGTGGAGTCCGAAATGGTCCACGGCGCCCCGGCCACCGCGGCCGAGGACGCCCTCGCCGTGGGCATCGTCGACCATGGTTATGGCGCCATACCTGCCCGCCACCTCGGCGATGCCGTCCAGGGGCGCGATGTCGCCGTCCATGGAGAACACCCCGTCGGTCACCACCAGGGTCGCCCGGTAGTCCTTCTTGGAGGCGGCCGCAAGCTGAACTTCGAGGGAATCCGTATCCCGGTGCGCATACACGTAGCGATCGGCCTTGGTGAGGCGCACGCCATCGATTATCGAGGCATGGTTGAGCTCGTCGGACACCACGGCATCGCCCTTGCCCACCAGAGCGGGAATCGTCGCCACATTGGCATTGAAGCCGCTTTGAAACGTTATGGCCGACTCCACACCCTTGAAGGCCGCGAGCCGGGCCTCAAGGCGCTCGTGGAGTTCCATCGTGCCAGCGATCGTCCGCACGGCGGCTGGTCCGAGGCCATAGCGGTCCATTGCCCCCTGAGCTGCCGCTAGCAAGTGGGGGTCGTTGGCGAGGCCCAGGTAGTTGTTCGAGCAGAAGTTGAGCACGGACCGGCCGTCGATGGTGAGCCAGGCGCCTTGAGGCCCCTGGAGAGATCGGATTGTCGTGTACAGCCCCTTCTGCTTCAGGTTCTCCAGCTCCGCCACAAGGTAGGCGAGCTTGTCGTCTCCACTAGTCACTCCGTGCCTCCTTCATCGTCTTGACGGGGGCGCAATATGACCTTGCCCCCCGCCCCGGACAGCATGACGGCAAAGGCGTCGTCGTACTCCGCCAGGGGAAACTGATGGGTGATGAGGGGCCTCAGGTCCACCGCACCCGACTCCAACAGGCCCCGGGCCCGATGCCACGTGTCCCAGATCCGGCGGCCGTAGATTCCCTTGAGGGTGATGCCCTTCAACACGACTAGCTTGGCCCAGTCGAGGTCAATTGGGCCGGCGGGCAGCCCAAGGGCGGCGGCGCGGCCTCCGGGCCGGAGAGCCTCCAAGCCCTGGGTAATGGCCGGGCCGGCCCCGCTCATCTCGAGGAGAATGTCGGCGCCCATGCCGCCGGTGAGGTCCGACACCTCCGCCGCCACGTCGCCCCGGGCGTCGATTGCAACATTGGCGCCCATGGTCATGGCCCTTTCCAGCCGGGCCGAGTTCACATCGGTGGCGATGACCTGTCGCGCCCCGGCGGCCCGGGCAACCGCCACCGCCATGAGGCCGATCAGCCCGACCCCAGTCACGAGCACTGTTTGGCCTGCCACGTCGTGGGCGAAGACGGTGTGCACAGCATTGCCGAAGGGATCCTGAAGGCTCGCCACGTCCGGCGGCATGCTGGACGGGTTGACCCAAACGTTGCGACGGGGCACGGCAACATACTCGGCAAAGGCACCATCGCGATCGATACCGATGACCTCAACATCCCTTGCGAGGTGCTCCTGGCCGGCAATGACGTTATGGGCGCCTGGAGCCAGGATGTGGCCCTCGGCCGAGACGGCGGTACCCACCTGCAGATCCGCCACCCCCGGGCCGACAGCCTCCACGACACCGGCAAACTCGTGTCCCAGCACCACCGGCGGGCGGATGCGCTGGGCGCTCCAGTCGTCCCATTCGTAGATGTGGACGTCGGTGCCGCAGATCGAGGCGGCCACGACCCGGATCAGCACGTCACGCTGGCCGATGTCGGGGACGGGCACTTCCCGTAGCTCGAGACCGGGCCCCGGCTTGGCCTTCAAGACAGCGCGCATCATGCGGACGTTGGCCATTGACACCGAGACCCTCGACCCTGGACGGGACCGGGAGTATACAACCCTCCGAGGGGCGAAGGCAACGCGACGGGGGCAAACGCCAAGAGACCGTTGACAAGGCCCCGCGCCGCTGGTAGCATCGTGGCCCGTACCCCCGCCGCATGAACTAGAGATGTATTGGCGCCCCAGCCCCGGCGGGCGCCGCCGTCCCGTCCCGGCATCCGGATTGGTAGAGTGGGCCACTCCCATTTGGGCGGAGCCGCGATGTGGTCGCGAACATGACATGCCCGTAGGCCGACTTGTATCCTGGCTGGACCAGCAGCCGCCGCCAAGACGCCGGCTTTATGCTGCCCTCGTGGCGATCCCCCCCCTCACCGTGCCGTGTTATCTTGCCGGCATGCTGCTCCTTGTAGTGGGAACGCCCCCGAGTCCCCCGCCTGGTCCCAGCGCCCCACGGGCCACCTTGGTGGGGATCGGCACCAGCGAGGCGCCCACTCCCGTGCGCCGGGCACCCGTCCCAACTCCGACGGAGACCCCCGTAGTCGCCCGCCGCCGTCCACCCCCAACGGCGCCAGTCTCCACCCCTGAGATGGAGATGCCCACCTTGGCCCCACCCCCCACGGTGGCCTCGCCTCCACCAGGGCGGGCCAGCTCTACCGCCACCTCCGGAGTGGCGCCCCTACCGAGCCTCACCGCCGCCCCGGCACCAAGCCTGGCCATCACTCTGGCCCCAACTCCCGTGCTTGGCCTGGTGACCGTCACATCGACGCCGTGACCCGGCGATCGTCCTCGTGGCATAGCCCCGGCAAGGCGTCGATGCTTCCGCCCTGGGCATGACTCGTGCTAACATTGTAGGGTTGTAACCCGATGCTGTATGGAGAACGGCCATTGGCGCTGACTAGCGAGCGGAAGACTGAAATCGTTGGGGAGTATGGGCTAGCCGCCGGCGACACCGGTTCGCCGGAGGTGCAGATCGCCCTGCTCACTGACCGCATTCGCGGCCTGACGGAGCACCTGAAGCTACACAAGCACGACCACCATTCTCGACGCGGGCTCCTGAGGCTCGTTGGCCAGAGGCGGCGGCTCATGCGATACCTGGCCCGCTCCGACACGACACGGTATCGGAATCTAGTGACTCGCCTCGGCATTCGCGGCTAAGGCCCCCGGTGCCACCGGGCGCGTCTTCCATGTACCGGAGATCAGGAATTGGGGACTGGACCGCACTCGACGGGTGCGGGGCAGTCCCCAGTCCCTGTCCTCCGGCGACGAATCCCCGGAGGAATCCAAACGATGAACACGAACAACGGTGCAAGCACTGACCGAGCCTACACTGCAGATGTAGGCGGCAAGCCTATCGAGGTGCGGGCCGGGCGTCTGGCTCCCCTAGCCGGCGGCGCCGTAACGGTGCGCATCGGCGACACCATGATCTTGTCCACCGCCACCGCGTCTAAGAAATCGCGGGAGGGCATCGACTTCTTCCCCCTATCAGTTGACCTGGAGGAGAAGCTGTACGCCGCGGGCCGGATCCCTGGCTCCTTCTTCCGCCGCGAGGGCCGGCCTGGGGAGGCAGCCATTCTCACGGCCCGCCTGATCGACAGGCCCCTGCGGCCCCTCTTCCCCAAGGGGGCCCGCAATGAGGTCCAGATCATCAACACCGCTCTCTCGAGCGATGGTCAGAACCTGCTGGACATACCGGCCCTCATTGGCTCCAGTGCCGCCCTGATGATCAGCGACGTGCCCTTTCCAGGTCCAGTCGCCGCCGTCAGGATCGGCCGGGTCGATGGCGCCTTCGTCGTCAACCCCACGTCGGACGAGATGGCGGAAAGCGACCTCGACCTGCGGATTGCGGGCACCGCCGATGCCATTCTCATGGTCGAGTGCGGCGCCGAGGAGATAGACGAGGACACCATGGTCCGGGCCATTCGCCACGGCCACGAGGCGATGCAGCCGGCCATCCAGATGCAGTTGGAGATGCAGCGCGACCTGGGCAAGGAAAAGCGCACCTTCGCGGCTAACGAGATTCCGGCGGATCTGGTCGACAGATGCCGCCAGTGGGTGGGCGATCGGATCGACCGCATCCTCGAGGAGACCCGGAGCAAGGAGGAGCGGTCGGAGCGCATGGATGCCCTCGAGGCGGAATGGATGGCGGAGCACGAGCTAGAGTCCGTCGACCTCCTCGAGAAGGATATCAAGGGCGCCTTCGGCAGCATTGTGAAGGAGCGGGTCAGGGAGCGAATCCTCGCCGATGGTGTTCGCCCCGACGGCCGAGGGCCAGACGAAATCCGCCCCCTGTCGGCCGACGTCGCCCTCTCCCCCCGGGCCCACGGCTCCGGTCTGTTCCAGCGGGGCGAGACCCAAGTTCTTTCCGTCGCGACCCTGGGTACTCTGGGCGAGGAGCAACGCCTCGACACCCTCCGGCCGGAGGAGACCAAGCGATTCCTCCATCACTACAACTTTCCGCCCTTCTCCACCGGCGAGACATGGTTCCTGCGGGGTCCGAAGCGCCGAGAGATCGGCCACGGGGCCCTGGCCGAGACGGCCCTCAGATCGGTGATCCCCCCGGAGGACGAGTTCCCGTACACAATTCGCATCGTCTCGGAAGTGCTGGCATCAAATGGCTCCTCGTCCATGGCGTCAGTGTGCGCCAGCACCCTGGCCCTCATGGACGCCGGGATCCCGATACGACAGCCCGTCGCCGGCATCGCCATGGGGTTGGTGACGGACCCGGAGGACCCGGCCCGGCATAGGGTGCTCACCGACATCCAAGGCATCGAGGATCACCTCGGCGACATGGACTTCAAGGTGGCAGGCACCCGAGACGGCATCACCGCCCTTCAGATGGACATCAAGCTGGGCGGCCTGAGCAACGAGATCATGAAGGAGGCCCTGTCTGCCGCCCGCCGGGCTCGCCTCGAGATCCTCGACGTGATGCAGGCGCGAATAGCCGAGCCTCGCCCCGAGCTCTCGCCGTACGCGCCACGGATAATCACAATCAAGGTCGACCCTGAGTTCATCGGCAAGATCATCGGCCCTGGAGGATCCATGGTGCGCGCCATCCAGGAGGAAACCGGCACCCGGGTCGACATCCAGGAGGACGGCACCGTCTACGTGGCGGCGGTCGAGGGGGCCGGCGCCGACGCGGCTCTGGCCAAGATCGAGGCCCTAACCCAAAGGCCTGAACCTGGCCGCCAGTACGAGGGCAAGGTGCGGCGCATCGAGCCCTTTGGGGCCTTCGTCGAGATCATGCCCGGCATCGACGGCCTGGTGCACATCTCGCAACTGTCCGCCGAGCGAGTCGATCGCGTGGAAGACGTGGTTCTGGAAGGCACAGTAGTGCTAGTCATGCTCACCGATGTCAGCGACGGCAAAGACCGGCTGTGCCGTCGGTACGATCGAGACACACGGAGACCTGCCGCAAGAGAGAGATCCAGCATCGTTAGATGGTGCGCCGCGTGATGTTAAAAGAGTTGCAACGGTAAAGGTTGGCAACATAACAATTTCTACATGTGGGAAACAGTACTCTGAGTGGGAGCAGGATTTGATAGCAGAAGGCTATATGTCAAAAGAAGAGCGTGGTTTAAGAATAG
>CAZXNP010000045.1:0-10113 GCA_964642035.1 uncultured Anaerolineales bacterium
CAGATACAGGAGACGTGCGGGGCCCGGGCGGGCGGGGGGGCCCTCCACCCCCATGGCGGAGCCAAGGAGACGCCCCCCCCCGATGCCCGCCGAGCCCGTACCCAAGAAGAGCACGGTTTGGTCCGGCAGTTGGCCCCCTGTGATCCGCATGGCGGAGTAGAGGCCCGCCAGCACTACCCCGGCCGTTCCCTGGATGTCGTCGTTGAAGGTGCAGATGCGGTCGCGATACTTCGCCAGCAGTCGGGCCGCGTTGGTATTGGCGAAGTCCTCGAACTGGATGAGGGCGTCCGGATATCTCTCCAGGGCGGCAGCGACGAACTCGTCCACGAGGTCGTCGTAGGCAGCGCCTTTCAAACGCGGGCGACGCAGGCCTAGGTAGAAGGGGCTCTCCAGCAGCTGGCTGTTGTTGGTGCCGACGTCGAGGGTTACCGGCAGGCACGCGGTGGGGCTCACGCCGGCGCCAGCTGTGTACAAGGCCAGCTTCCCGATGGGGATGCCCATGCCGTTGGCCCCCAGGTCGCCGAGGCCCAGGATACGCTCGCCGTCGGTGACCACGATGACTTGCACGTCGTCGCTGGGCCAGTTGGCGACGACCTGGGCCACGCGGCCGGCGTCCTCGGCGCTAATGAACAAGCCCCGGGCCCGTCGGAATATCTTGCCGAAATGCTGGCAGGCTTCACCCACCGTTGGGGTGTAGACGATGGGCAGCATCTCTTTGACATTATCGACGAGGACTCGGTAGAACAGGGTCTCGTTGCGATCCTGAAGGCCGATCAGGTAGATGTAGCGCTCGAGGTCATTGGCCTTGGCGCGCATGTTCGCCAGGACCCGCGCCTGCTGGTCGGCGGGATTGCAGACGTGGGGCGGCAACAAGCCCCGCAGTCCGAGGGCGTCGCGCTCGGGATCAGAAAAGGCCGTTCCCTTGTTCAGGGCTGGGTCGTGGAGCAGCTCCACCCCGGTCTTGTCCCTAGGGCCGGGGGCGCTGGTGGTCGTGTCTCGGCCGCCGTTCACGGTAATTCCCCTGCTGTGATCGATGGACAGCCCCAGCCCATCTTGGAGTCAGGACGGCTCAAGTGACGGGCAAGATGCTGCGCGGGCCGAGTGCGGTGACGTAGGGAGCCCTCGTAGGCTCACGGCGCCGCGAGGACGGTCCGCCCCAGCACAGGCACGGGAGCCCGGCGGGCGTGGGCGGAGCCGGCGCGAGTGTACCACCGTCCCGACCCGTCATCAACCGCCAAGGCCGTGACGGACTCGCGGTGCTTGGCGCCCGGCGGAGGGGCTAGTACCGTAGTGTTGGACGCCTGGCGCCCTCTCGGACATGTAGTCCGGCGAGGGCTGAAACCGAGCTCAACCGACCCGTGGAAGAGGACGCCTGCGATGGGAACCCGAAGCCCCGCCAATGTCATGACGCCGCGGTTGCCGGCCGTCCCCGATCACCACATCGACCGGGATGATCTCGCCGCCCAGTTCGATCGCGTCCGGGGCGCCTCCGGGTGGCTTGCCGAGCCCCTTGCAGTGGAGGACATGGTGGTCCAATCGATGCCGGACGCCAGCCCAACGAAGTGGCACCTGGGCCATACGACCTGGTTCTTCGAGGCCTTCTTGTTGCGCGACGCCGAACCCGGGGTTGCCGAATTTCACTCTGGATACGACTATCTGTTCAATTCCTACTACAACGCCAAGGGATCTCAGTTTCCCCGGCCACGTCGAGGCCTCGTGACCCGGCCCACGGTGAAGGAGGTGCTCGAGTATCGCTCGGCCGTCGACGGCCGGGTGACGGGCCTGCTGGCAGCCGCAGGGCCGGACGAGTTCGCGAACTGGGCCCCCGTCGTTGAGCTGGGCCTGCACCATGAGCAGCAACACCAAGAGCTCCTGGTGACGGACATCAAGCACGCCTTGGCGCAGAACCCCCTGGCCCCCGTGTACCGGCCGCGATCGGAGAATAATGGTGCGGGCGACCGGGCCCAGTCCTTGACATGGGAAGCCTTCCCAGGGGGCGTGTACCCAATCGGGCACCCAGGGGGCGGCTTCTCCTACGATAACGAGCGACCGAGGCACGATGCGCTGGTGGGGGATTTCCTGTTGGCCACGCGGCCCGTGACCTGCGGCGAGTACCTTCAGTTCATGTCCGACGGCGGATACGAGGAAGCGCAGCACTGGCTGTCGGAGGGCTGGTCAACGGTGCAACGTGAGGGGTGGCAGGGGCCGCTGTACTGGCGACAGGAGGATGGTGTCTGGCGGCAGTTCACGCTGTCCGGGCTCCAGGCGGTGGCCCCCGATGAGCCTGTGTGCCACATCAGCTTCTACGAGGCCGATGCCTACGCCCGGTGGGCCGGGGCGCGCCTGCCCACCGAGTTCGAATGGGAGGTGGCCGCCGGGACGAGGGCAACGGAGGGCCATTTCGTGGAAGCGGGCCGTTTCCACCCCCGGCCCGCCCCGGCGGAGGCCGGTCTGCAGCAGCTCTTCGGCGACGTGTGGGAGTGGACCGCCAGCCCATACATCGGCTATCCCGGCTTCCGGCCGCCGGCGGGCGCCGTGGGAGAGTACAACGGAAAGTTCATGTGCAATCAGTTCGTGCTCAGGGGTGGATCGGTGGCGACGCCGGCATCCCACATCAGGGCCACGTATCGCAACTTCTTCTACCCGCACAGCCGCTGGCAGTTCAGCGGCATGCGGTTGGCTCGAGACGCCTGAGCACGGCGGTGGCAGCGCGAGGCTTGGAGCTCATCGATCTTCATCCTGCCCCTGCCGATGTACAGGCCGAAGCGCTGGCGGGGCTAACTGACCCGCGGGGTAGATGGCTGCCGCCGAAGCTGTTTTACGATGATCGCGGGTCCAGACTCTTTGAGGCGATCACAGGGTTGGAGGTGTACTACCCCACCCGCACGGAAGTTGCCATCCTGGAGGCCAGGGCCCCCGACATCCGCCGCCTCAGCGGCCCCGGGGCGGCTGTAGTGGAGTTCGGTAGCGGCAGCAGCACCAAGACGCGCCTGGTTCTCGATCGCCTCGAGGCGCCGGCGGCGTACGTTCCCATCGACATCTCATGCCAGCATCTCTTGTCCTCTGCCCAGGCCATCGCGGATGACTACCCGGACCTCGCCGTCTACCCGGTCTGCGCCGATTACACCGGCGCAGTCGCCCTGCCCCCGGTGCCCATGGCGGCCAAGCTGGTGGCGTTCTACCCGGGCTCGACCATTGGGAACATGACGCCCGAAGCGGCCCGGGGTTTTCTTCGCCGCGTGGCTCGCCTCGTGGGACCTGGGGGCGCCTTGGTCCTTGGCGTGGACCTGCGAAAAGACCCGGCGGTTCTCGTCCGGGCCTACAACGACCCACAAGGCATCACGGCGGCCTTCAACAAGAATGTCCTGCTGCGGCTCAACCGGGACGCCGGGGCCGACTTCGACCCCGATGCCTTCCGCCACAGAGCCCTGTACAATGAGGCTGAGGGGCGCATTGAAATGCACCTCGTCAGCACCAAGGCCCAGAATGTTCACCTGGGTGGCCACATCATCGCCTTTGCCGAGGGGGACAGCATTCACACCGAGTCATCGTACAAGTACTCCCTCGACGGCGTGGCGGCCCTGGCAAATAGCGGGGGCTTCGATCCCGTGGCGATGTGGACCGACCGCGCCCGGCTGTTCAGCGTCAGCTACTTGGAGGTTCGGTAGCGCCTCGTCGGTCGGGGCTGACCTCGGCGAGAGGAGGGCCATGTTTGGGGGCGGCGGCATCGGCGCCGGTTAGGGCCACCATGGGTTGGTCATCGCTGCGCACCGTGACGTGAAAGACGTCGGGCCGCGCGTAGTGGCCGGCAATGTCGAGCAGTGCCCTGGCGCCCTTGAGGCGGCGGCGATCCACTTCAGCCAGGAGGAGTCCCTCCGCCTCGTGGAGGGGACCGGCGAGGAATCTGCCGTCCGGTCCCACGATGGCGCTGCCGCCGGTGTTGATCCAATCAGTGCCCGCAGGGTACAGGGCCTTGAAGGCCAGGTCGTCGGGAATGTCGGCCAGCTGAAGGGGCATGCAACAGCCGACCACGACCGCGCCGCTCTCCCGGGCGATGTGCCGGAGGGTGGAGAGCCAGGGTTCGCCGTGGTCCCAGGTGGGCGCGGCGTGGATCTCCTCCCCCTGGGCGGCCAGGGCGTACCGGGCCAACGGCATGTAGTTCTCCCAGCAGATCAGGCCCCCGAGCTTGCCCATGGGCGTGTCGTAGGTCTTCAGGGAGGCGCCGTCGCCCCGGGCCCATACCAGGCGCTCGCCCCCTGTCGGCACCAGCTTACGGTGTACGCCGACGAGGCCCGCCTCGGGATCGAAGAACAGGAGGGAATTGTACAAGCTCGTGCCGCTTGCCTCGCTGTTGCGTAGAGTCGCTCCCAAGACCACGTGGGCGCCGGCGACTCGAGCTGCGTCGGCGATCCGGTCTACCTCCGGGCTGTCAACCGTGAGGGCCGACGCGAGGAGCCGCTGGTGGAGATCGGCATGGGACGCCGCATCGCCGGGGGCCATGGTCCACACCCAGTCCGGATAGCCGGGCACGAAGCTCTCGGGGAACACCACAAGACGCGCGCCTTTTTCTGACGCCTCGGTGATCATGGCGCACACCTTGTCTACCGTTGCCGACCGATTCAGGTAGACGGGGGTGGCCTGGGCGGCGGCAACGACAAAGATGTCGGGATCGGCGGGCATGTCAGCAGGCTCCTGGCAAGGGGGCTCGTTCTGGAGGCGAGGTCCGCCGGCGGCGCGGAAACGGAGGGATGGGCGAGCACCTTTGAAAGGCGTCGCCGCCCCGCAAGGATGCGCCGTGAGGGCGCCGCGGTCAACGATGCCGCCCTGGGGGCTAGGCTGGAATCCGTCGCCGCCGTCTGCAACGTGGCGCCCCGGCTAGTAAAATCCTCTGCATTCGACGAGAAAGGCCAGCCCGACATGAACCCTGACCCCAGCAACGAGGGCCTATCCTGGCACCGCGCCCTCCGCCCGGACGAACTCCCGGAGGGCCGCGTGAAGGCGGTGACGTGCGGCCGGGCCACCGTGTGCATGGTCCGCCACTTGGGTCAGTACGCCGCCCTTGACAATCGTTGCCCGCACCAGGGAGGCCCCCTAGGGGAGGGTAGTATCGAAAAAGGTCTATTGCGCTGCCCTTGGCATGGCTGGGACTTTGATCCAATCACCGGGCGGTCGCCCGGATCCTTCGAAGACGGGGTAGGGCGCTATCCCGTCGAGGTGCGGAGTGATGGCGTATACGTCGGGTTCCCAGCCCCCGCTGAGCGGGGCACCACCGTGTCGGACGCGATGGTTGAGACGATGGTGAATTGGGGCATCCGCCACGTGTGGGGCATGGTCGGCCACTCGAATCTGGGCCTTTCCGACGCCGTCCGGGAGCAGGCACAGACGGGGCACCTCGCCTACTACGGCGTGCGCCACGAGGGGGCCGCCGCCTTCGCCGCCTCCGCGTACGGCAAGCTCACGGGCCGGCCCGCGGCGTGCCTGTCCATCGCTGGTCCGGGCGCCACCAACCTGTTGACCGGGTTGTGGGATGCCAACGTGGATCGGTCGCCGGTAATTGCCCTCACCGGACAGGTCGACACCCAGGTCCTCGGCCCCGGTGCTTTCCAGGAAATCGACCTGGCCGCCGCCTTCGGCCGCGTCGCCCAGTGGAGTCAACCAGTCCTTCACACCAGCCGCCACGTCGAGCTCATGAATCTGGCCTGCAAGCACGCGATTCTGAATCGTGGGGTCTCCCACTTGATCTTCCCCGATGAGGTCCAGAATCTGGCGGCCAGCGACTCAAGGCCCGGGGGGCCCGCCGGGCGCCTCACTTCTCGGGCCATTGCGCCGCCGGCGGCGGCGGTGGACTCGGCGTGGGAGTTGCTGAAGGCGGCCAGGCGGCCCCTCATCATCGTGGGCCACGGGGCGCGGTTCAGCATGACCGGGGTGGTGACGCTGGCGGAGGCCCTCGGGGCCCCCGTAGTCACGACCTTCAAGGCCAAGGGGCTCATCGCCGATTCCCATCCCCTGGGGGGCGGAGTGCTGGGACGCAGCGGCACGCCCATCGCCAGCTGGCTGATGAACGAGAGCGACGCCCTCGTGGTGCTTGGGGCGAGCTTCAGCAACCACACGGGCATCACGCCAAAACGCCCGACGGTGCAGGTGGACTACGATCCCGTGGCCTTGGGCAAGTTCCACGCCGTCGACGTGCCGGTGTGGGGCGAGATCGGCGTCACCCTGGAGCTGCTGCGCCAGCGATTGGAACAAGGGGCGGCCGCCGAGGATCAGCGCGCCGATGTGGCGGACCGGTGGCGGATCTGGCGGGCTGAAAAGCAGCGACGCCTGGCGGAGACAGGTAACGGCCTGTCTGCGGTGGCTGTTTTCGATGCCATGAACCGGGTGGCACCCGCCAACGCCATCATTGCCGTTGACGTCGGCAACAACACCTATTCATTTGGCCGGTACTTCGAGTGCCAAGGGCAATCGGTGCTCATGAGCGGGTACCTGGGCTCCATCGGCTTCGGGTATCCTGCCGCCATGGGGGCCTGGGCGGCCACGCGAGAGCAAGGCGGGCCCTTCGTTGACCGCCCCGTTATGTGCGTGACGGGGGATGGTGGCTTCGGCCAGTACATGGCCGAGGTGACGACGGCCGTGAAGTATGGGATGAACATCACCCACGTGCTCCTGAACAACTCTGAGCTCGCGAAGATATCCAAGGAACAACGGGCCGGGGATTGGCCCGTGTGGGAGACGAGTTTACATAACCCAGACTTCGCGGCCTATGTCGAGCTGTGCGGTGGGTGGGGCCGGCGGGTGACGGCCGCGGAGGACTTGCCGCGGGCCCTCGAGGCAGCCCTAGGGTTCGACGGCCCAGCCACCGTGGAAGTGGTCACGGACCCACTCCTCGTGTGAGGGCGCATCAGCCGGCGATCACCCCGGGCATGTCCATTGAGTGGCCCGGGAAGATGGTCGCCGAATCGTTGTTCCCAAGGCGCTTGGCGCAGATCTCGCCGAGGACGTCTCGAAAGTCCGTGGTGACCGCTAAGTCGCCGGGGCCGGTTAGGGCGCCGACGGCCAGTCCGGGCCAGCGGCCATGGACCCTACCGCCGACGACGCCGCCTCCGAGGAGGAGCATCAGGCTGCCATGGCCGTGGTCGGTGCCGAGGCTCGCGTTCTCGGGCACGCGGCGACCGAATTCCGACATGACCACGACCGTGACGGAATCGATGCTAGGGCCGAGGTCGGCCCGAAAGGCCGCCAGTGAGGCCGCGAGGTTCGACAGGACATGGGCCATTTGCCCGGTGGCTCCGCCCTGGGCGAAGTGGGTGTCCCACCCGCCCAGGTCTATGGCGGCGGCCCGGAGCCCGGCCCTGGCGCGGACCAGGAGCGCCACCTGCCGGAGGGCGCGGCCGAAGTCGGAGTCGGGGTAAGCGGCACCGGCTGCCGGAGGGGCCCCGGGGTCCAGCCTTGACAGGGCGCCGAGGGCTTGCAGGGCCTCGCGGCCCGCCCGCTCGAGGGGATTGTCGCCCTCGTACAAGGCGCCAAGAAGTGACCGGAGCCGGGCGTCGGTAGCCGGGTCGGCCGCTAGCCTCACGGTTGACACGTCTTCCACCGCCGTCACGGCCACTGCCCCGCGCAGGCTGAGGGGAACGGCATCGCCTATGGCCACGGCCCTGAGTGGAGACGATGTCGGCGTGGTGTCCGTGGCCAGCATCCGGGCCGTCCAGCCCGAGGCGGGGCCGCCAGGGGCCGCAACGCCGCGTTCGACATGGTCCATGGCCTCGAAGTGGCTCGTGGTGGGGTCCGGGCTGCCGCAGGCGTGCACCACCGCCAGCTGGCGGGCCTTCCATGCCGGCATGAGGGGCGCGAGGGCGGGGTGCAGGCCGAAGAAGCCGTCGAGGTCGATGGCTCGTTCAGTCGGTTCGACCCGGGAGTCATCGGGCCGGGGGATGGCCAGCGCCCGGCGGTGGCGGTAGTACGATGCGTCCTGGTGAGGCACAACAATGTTGAGGGCGTCGGCGCCTCCCCTCAGGAAAACCGTCACCAGGACGTCGGGGCTCGATGACGAGGCCGCCCCAGCGGGGCTCTGGCTGTCGCCCCAAACCAGGGCCATGCTCGTGGGCCCCCAGGCGGGGCTGACGAGGGCCGCCGTAGCAGACAGCCCGGACCGGAGGAAGTCGCGTCGGGTCACTGTTCTGTCCATCGCCCTACCTCCACATGAAGGCTGGGGCCGACAGCAGTGCACCCGCCGCCAGACGGGCCTGGGGTAAGCCGGGCTCCTGGCCCTCGACCTCTGCCACTAGGCTCCGTCTTGCGCCAAGGGGGAGGCGTTGGCCGAGCAAGAGTACAGCTAGGCGATCCACAACTTCTGCGCTAGTTGAGGCATCGGCTGCAGCCACAAGGGCCTGCAAGGGCACCTTCGTGCCTCCGACGGCGTTGCCGGCCAGGGCGGTGGCGAATCGCCACCGCACCGCCAGGCCGCCCATCCACGGCGCCGCAACGTCCGGGGGGCCGTCGGGGGTCGGCCAACCGAAGAGGGGTTGGCCCATCTGGGCTAGCCAACCCTGGACGCCCGGCCCGGCATCGGTGTCGGCGTTCAGCAAGCGCAGCCCGGACACGACATAATCCGAGGGCGTCTTGAGCTTTGGCCCCAAGTGGCCGGCGGCGACGCCATCCAGGAGGATCGGGCGTAGCGTAGACCGAATGTCGCCTCCGGAGGCCAGATAGGCCCGTGCGGCCTTGTCCACCAGGGCTGCATGGGAGGCGGCGGGATCGTCGGCCAAGAAGCGCCTAGCCAGTTTCTCGGCTATGCGATGCGCTGTCGCGGGATGCAGGGCCAGACGGTTAAGGACCGACTCCGCTTCCCGGCGCCCTCCTGGTTCCACCCGCACGCCGAGGATCCGCTTGGGCCTCGGCAGGTGGTCGGCGATGTCGAAGGTGAAGCGACCCTTTGGAAAGTGCTTCTTCACCGTCCAGCCGGTCAAGGCCTTGGCTAGCTCTTGGACGTCGGCTTGGGTGTAGCCGCCATCAACGCCCAAGGTGTGAAGCTCCATCACCTCCCGGGCATAGTTCTCGTTCGGGGCCTGGCGGTGGTTCACGTGGTTGTCCAGATACACGAGCATGGCCGGCGAGTGGGCCGAGGCCTCCAGGAGTGCCGGAAAGGTCCCAAGGGCGCCTGCCCGCACCACCTCCCTGTCGTCGACCACCTTCAGGGCCAGCACGCCGTCTTTGGCCACTGATACGTTGAAGTGATCGGTCCAAAAGGCCACCACCATCTCGTACACTTGGCGCCGGCTGTAGATCCGGCGAATCAAAGTGCCGCTCTTGAGATGGTTGGCCACAACGCCGGCTTCCATGGCGTCGAGATCCGCGGCGTCGAGGCGTAGGGCGTCGAGGGGCCTGAGGCGCCAAGCCGCGCCGGTGTCGGAAATGGCCTCGGGGGCCAGCTGCTCCTCCAGCCACGCCCCAACGCCGACCCGCCGCGCCTGGGCCAGCTCCTCTGGCCGGGGGCCGAAGGTCACTCGTCGCATGACGGAGAAGCTGACGGGGTCGCCGGTGGGCCACGTGCGGACCGGAACTGGTACTCCGCTCACGCGCCGGGCCACCTGGCTGCAGCCGGACAAGGCCGATGCCCCCGCGGCGATGCCCGCGAAGCGCAAGACCTCGCGGCGAGTCAAAGGCATAGTCAGGCTCCCTGGGCCGCGGGCTCCTGGGACGGTGCCGGTGCGGAGTTGCGCCGGCGGTCGAGCACCGCGCCCACCGCCGCCCCAAGGGAGGCGATGGCCACCACAGGCATGATCAAGAACCAGCCTATGGCCGGGAAGGCCGCCGCCAACTCGAGGATGATGGCGCCCCGCGTGAAGGCGGCGGCATCGGACATTCCCCCCTTCGACCGGGTGGCCAGGCGACGGCCAATGCCGGCGGCCAAGCCGGCGGCGCCGATGGCAGCGAGGGCGAGAAGGCCTAGCAGCCCGATGAGTCCGACGGCCTTGATCGGGCCCGCGGGGATGGCCAGCAGGATGCCAATTGGAATGCCAGCCGCAACGGCCGCGGCGATGCCGGCGAAGCCGGCGCGCCACGGGTGAGCGGCCCGGCCCTGTCCTTGGGCGTCCCCCAGCGGGGGGGACATCACCC
>CAZXNP010000046.1:0-9819 GCA_964642035.1 uncultured Anaerolineales bacterium
CCGCGGCCGCGGGGACAGGCCCCTCCGCCGCGGGGCGCCGGCCGGGCGGGGGGCCGCCACGGCCCGGGCCGCAACGGCGGCGGCCCAACCCGCCACCGCCGGAGCCGCATCCCCGTCCCCGACCACGACACCGTTGGCTACACTGCCTCCCTCGGCCACTTCGTCGCCGTCGCGGATGCCGTCGGCGTCACCGACGGTGACGGCCAGCCCCTCGGCCACAGGCACCTCCGCTGCCACGGCGGCCACCCCCACGACCCCGGCCACCACCACCCCGGCAGCCACGGCCACGGACCCGTGGCCAGCCACCCCGGGACCGACTCCCACGCTGCCGGACCCGGCCCGGGATGCCTTGCGCCCGGCGGGGGCGGACGCCGGTGGCGAGCTCAGCGCCGCCTATGACGATTCTCGGCAAGTCTACCGCTTGCAGTACCTCCGGGGCATCACGATCGCCTATGAGATCGACATGAGCCATCCGGACAACCACTCCGGGCGCCTGGCGGTCCGGGAGGCCTCGAGCAACCGCTATCCGGTGGCGGGGGGCGGTCTCTACTACCTGGGTATCGACGGGCGCCTCTATGAGCCGCGGATGATGGGATTCGTGGGCCGGGTGACGGCCCTCGACCATGCCCTGCTGTCGGATCGCCCCGGCGTCGCCATAACGGTGACGGAGACCCTTGAGGGGGTCACCCACCGCAAGGCCTACACCCTTACCCTCGTGGGCCGGAGCCTGATGTTGAGGGCCAGCAGCTTGGATGGGCCGTGGCCCCGAGGCGGCGGCTACGTGGGCTTCACCACTGGATCCGTTGAGGGCTCGGCCGACGGTGTCAACGTCCGGGTGCCCTTCATGGACTCAATCCCGGTGACCATGCTGGACCACCGGTGGTTCGCCAGCACCTTCGTCGACTATTCCCAGAGCGGCGCCGACAGCCTCGAGCCCCGGGGCCCCCGGGCGGAGCCGGGGGCTTTCGTGAACGAGGTGGCGGCCTTCTATGGCCCCGACACCGCCGGCATGGTCCGACCAGTGGATGAAGTGGCTTGGGTCACGGTATCGCCAGAGGTCGAGGACACCTTCGTGGTGGTGGCCTCGCCGGCGTCGCCCAACGCCGGGCGCCTGGTGAGCCGGGTCCTCGTGGGCCTTGACGGCGGGCCGCCGGAGGAGACCTTCGGCGCTGAGGCCGACTATCTGGCGGCCGCCCGCCAGCTGCGCATGACGGACCTTCTCGTTGTCAAGGAGAACTGGCACGATCCCCTCATTCCGCGTCCGGCCCAGGACCCCCCGGACAGGGCCGCCGGAGGGGAGGCCCAGTGGCGCCGCCTCGTGGAGGCCGCGGGGGCCTTGGCGCCCGCCCTTGACTACTCGGAGACCCGGGAGAGCTGCCCCCCGGCCCGCAATCCCCTGTATCGCGACCAGGACAGGCTCCTCCACCCGAACGGGACGCCAAAAACCTGGCCCGAGCGGGCCACCATCTGCGAAGGTGGCTCCACGGCCCCGCACTTCGTGTTGGCCCCCGACGCTGCCGTGCGCCTCGCCCACACGGTGGCCGGCGCGCCGGAGGGCGCCGCCGCGGCGTACCTCGAGGCGGCGGCGACTTGGAACCCGGCTTACCCGGTGGCGGGGGCGGACGGCAGCGTGGTCGATCGGGCCGCCGGTTCTCCTCACCCGGCGACCATCGCTGGCACCATCACCACCACCAAGCTCCTTCTGGCAGCGTTGCAGCGATCGGCCGGCCCCACCCTCGCCCCGGGGCCCCACGGGGCCTGGGAGCTGGGATACGCTCCGTTCTACGCCGGCTACCTCGACGCCATGACCGGCGAGCTCGTCACCGGGAGCCCCGATGGCGCCGGGGGCAGCCGCCACGTGGTGGTGCCAGATTACGCCCTTTCCGCCTTGAGCCCGGCCGTGGTGCGCTTCGGCATGGGGCAATACCGCCGCTTCTTCGACGTCCAGGACCCCGCGGAGCTCTACCCGCTATCGGAGGCGCGCCTGGATGCGTGGAGGGCCGCATCCCTGGCCTACGGCAACGGCGGTGGGTGGTCCGCTCGCCCCGGCCGGGCCGCGCCCTTGGTGGCCCCGGCTGACGAGGCCAAGGAGTACTTTCTCATGCGGGCAATGGCGGGCCGCTACTTGGCGGCAGGCGCGGCCAGGGTGGGCTACGTCACCGCCGACGGGACTGAGATGGACTTGTCGGCGGCCCTTAGCACTGACGCCGACCTGTCAGGGCCCCGGCTTCACATAACGTACGAGGGCGGCCCTGAGGTATGGGTCAACCGAGGGGCTGGCGTGTGGCCCGTCGCCGATGTCGGCCCCGAGGTCAGATTGCCTCGCAATGGCTGGCTATTCGTGGACTGGGGTGCTGGGGTCATGGGCTACAGCGCCCTGACCGAGGGGCGCCAGATTGACTACCTGCAGGCGCCGGAGTGGACCCTCATGGACGGCCGCGGGGAGGAGACGGTCTTCCCCGGTGGGGTGGCCCGGGACTTGGTTGTGCGATTCCCCGACGGGGCCGTTCTCTCCGAAGCCCCGGATGGCTCGCTGGCGGTCTCCGGCCCCTAGGGGCCGGCCGAAAAGCCCCTTTGGCATTCGGCCCGCGCTGATCGGTCCTGGAGGACCGAAGCAGACCTACGCAGTGGCTCCGGCCGCCGCCTTCTTGGACTGCTTGCCCTTGCCCTTGCCCTTGCCCTTGGCCTTGGTTTTCTTGTTGGCCTCGCTGGGGCCGGCGACGGTGCTGATCATCAAGGTGTCGTCATCCACCTCGACCCGGGCCGAGTCGCCGGCCTTGATGTCCCCGGCCAGCAGCTTTTCCGACAGCGGGTCCTCGAGCAAGGTCATGATGGTCCGGCGCAGGGGGCGCGCCCCGTACTCGGGGTCGAAGCCCTCGTCGGCCAGCTTCTCCTTAGCCTCGTCGGTCACGTCGAGGGCCAGGCCCTGGCCCTTCAGCCGCTCGCCGAGGAGCTCGAGCTGGATATTGACAATCTGCCGCAGGTCGTCCCTGGACAGGGGATGGAACACGATGATCTTGTCGATGCGATTTAGGAATTCGGGCTTGAAGAGCTTCTTGACGTCGGCGAGCACCTTTGCCCGCATGGCGTCGTACTCCTCCTTGACCTTCTTGGCCTCATCCTTGGGCGCTTCAAAGCCCAGGGCCGCCTGGCGGTTCAGCTGCTCCATGCCGACGTTGGAGGTCATGATGATCAATGTGTTGCGAAAATCGACCTTGCGCCCCTTGGCGTCGGTGAGGGTGCCGTCCTCCATGATCTGGAGGAGCATGTTGAAGGCCTCGGGGTGCGCCTTCTCCACTTCATCGAGGAGAATGACCTGATACGGCCGGCGGCGCACCGCTTCGGTCAACTGGCCGCCCTCGTGGTAGCCGACGTATCCCGGAGGGGCCCCCGTGAGGCGGCTCACGGAGTGGCGCTCCATGAACTCGCTCATGTCGAGCTGCAGGAGAGCGTCCTCGCTGCCGAACATGAACTCCGCCAGGGCCTTCGCCAGTTCCGTCTTCCCGACCCCCGTGGGCCCCAAGAAGATGTAGCTGCCGATGGGCCTCCGCGGATCCTTGAGGCCGGCCCGGGCTCGGCGGACGGCCTTTGAGATGGTCTCGATTGCCTCGTCCTGGCTCACGATACGCTCGTGCAGCGCCTGCTCCATCTGCAGGAGCCGGTCGCTCTCCTCGCCCGCGATGCGTACCACCGGCACCCCGGTCCACATCGACACCACCTCGGCAATGTCTTCGTCGGTCACGAGCAAGCCGGCGGACTCGTCACCCCGGAGCTGCTCCACCTGTTCCCATAGCTCCCGTTCGCGCTCCCGCAGCCTCACCGCCTCCTCGTAGCGCTCTTCCTGGAAGGCCTTGTCCTTTTCCCCCTGGACCTGGCGCAGCTCGCTGAAGGCCTCCTTGAGACCCGGGGTATCGGGCATCTTGTACATCCTGACCCGGCTCGACGCCTCGTCCACGAGGTCGATGGCTTTGTCCGGCAGGAAGCGATCGGTGATATAGCGCTGGGCAAGATGCGCTGCCGTGAAGAGGGCCTCATCGCTAATCCTGAGGCCGTGATGTTCCTCGTATCTGCTCCGGATGCCCTTGAGAATGTCGAGGGTCTGATCGACGGTGGGCTCGTCCACGTAGACGGGCTGGAAGCGTCGCTCCAAAGCGGCGTCGGACTCCACGTACCGGCGGTACTCGTTGAGGGTGGTGGCGCCGATGCACTGCAGCTCGCCCCGGGCCAGGGCCGGCTTCAGGATGTTCGCGGCGTCGACGCTGGAGCCGGCGGCCCCTGCGCCCACCAACATGTGCAGCTCGTCGATGAAGAGGATGGCGCCCGTTTCCTTGATCTCGTCGATCACGCGCTTCATCCGCTCTTCGAACTGCCCGCGGTAGATGGTGCCGGCGACGAGGCTGCCGACGTCGAGCATGAACACCCGCTTGTCCCGGAGCTGGCTGGGCACGTCACCAGCCACGATCCTCTGGGCCAGAGCCTCCACCACCGCGGTCTTGCCGACCCCAGGCTCGCCGATCAGCGCCGGGTTGTTCTTGGTGCGGCGGCTCAAAATCTGGATGAGGCGCTCGATCTCGGTCTCGCGGCCCACCACTGGGTCTAGCTTGCCCTCCTCGGCCTGACGCGTGAGATCGGCGCCCAGCTGGTCCATGAGGGGGGTCTGCTGCTTCTGTTTCCGCGCCGCCCGAGCCCTGGACGGGCTCTGCATGATGGCGCGGGTAGTGTGCATCCGCACCGTGTCGAGGTCGACGCCGATGTCCTTCATCACGTCCACCGCCAAGCCCCCAGCCTCGCTGATCAGACCAAGGAGCAAGTGCTCGGTGCCGATGTAGTGATGGTTCATGCGACGGGCCTCGTCTACCGCCCGCTCGATGACCCGCTTCGTGCGGGGCGTCAGCCCTGTGGCCTCACCCCGGACCCGATGACCGGCTCGCCGGGATGATTCCTCTATGATCCGGCGTACCTGGAACGGGTTGACCCCCATGTCCCTGAGCACTCTGGCCGCCACCCCGCGCTCTTCCTGCACCAGGCCAAGTAGCAAATGCTCCGTGCCGATGTAGGAATCGTTGAGACGCTTGGCCTCTTCCTGGGCCAGCATCAGGACCCGGCGGGCCCTCTCCGTGAACCGATCATCAAACTTGCTCGACATGCAACCCTCGTTTCGCCCCCTCCGGCGGACCCCAGATGAGCCATCGGAGGGGTGCCCCGTCGGCGACGGGGTTCAACGGTTCAATGCTGTTAGGACGGAGGGCCCCGCTCAAGGCTTACGTCGCCGGCCTCGGGGCAATCGCCTGCACTTCGGCGCTGTGTTAGCCGCCTCATCGCTGTCATCCCTCTTCCTGTTCCGCTGCCGCGGCCTCGACGGCGGCCGCGGAGTGCTCGATTATCTCGTCGTAGTCGGTGCCTGCCCTCTTGAGGCTGAGGCCCAGCCGCTTCTTGTCGGCGTCGATCTTGATGATCCTCACCTCGACCTCTTGTCCGGGGCTCACCACGTCCCCTGGCGGAAGCTCTTCGTCCGATAGCTCAGAAACATGTATCAGCCCCTCCACGTCGGCGTCGACCCGGGCGAAAGCGCCGAAATCGGCCAGCCGAGTAATCTCGCCCTTCACAACGCTGCCCACCTGGAAACGTTCCTCCAGGTCGGACCATGGCTCCGGCTCGAGTTGCTTCATGCTGAGGCCGATGCGCTTCCGCTCTTGGTCAACGGAAATCACCTTCACGGTCACCGCCTGGCCCAGCTGTACCACATCCCGAGGATGGCTCACCCGGTGCCACGCCAGCTCCGAGAGGTGCACGAGGCCGTCGGCGCCGCCGATGTCCACGAAGGCGCCGAAGTCGGCAAGGCTCGTAACCCGACCTTCCACGATCTCCCCTTCGCTGAGGTGATTGAGAAGGGCGGCCTTGCGGAGTTGCCTCTGCTCCCGCATGGCTGCCTGCTCCGATAGGATCAGGCGGTTCTTTCGTCGATCGATCTCGATGATCTTGACGAGGATTTCCCGGCCCACCATGGCCGCCAGGGGGCTCTCCGGAGAGCCGTCCACCAGGGAGCGATCGATGGCATGGCCGCGGTCGATCTGAGAGGCGGGAATGAAGCCCCTCACGCTGCCGATATGGACGATCAAGCCGCCCTTGTTGTGGCCAGTGACCGTCTGCTCCAGGGCCTCCGCCGCCTTGTAGTACTCTTCGGCTGTCTCCCAGTCTTGGCCCTGCTTCGCTCGGGCGATGGACAGGACCAATTGCCCGGATCGGTCCCCACTGTTGATGATCATGCACTCGACGGGTTGGCCGGGCTCCAGGCTTGCCCGCTCCTCCCGGGGCATTTCCGAAAACTCTCGCGAGGCCAGAACCCCCTCGGACTTGGCCCCGACGTCAATCAGGATCTCGTGGTCATTGACCAGGGCAATGGTGCCTTTGACTACATCGCCCCGGAGGAATTGGGGCTGACCATCCATGGACTCGAGGAGCGCCAGCATGGGGTGGACTTCGGAGGTGTCTTCGGTGGTGAGATTGTGGACGTCGGTCATGGTTTCCTTCGCGGGTAAGTCCGGCCACATTATAGGGGTGCGCCGAGGCCGGGCCAAAGGTCGGGGCGCCGTTGGCGCCTCGAGCCAGCGGATCGAGACAGGGGGGTCGCTAAGTGCTGCAGGAGATGGCTAGCCGGGGCTCAACCTCGGAGAGGAGGCCCCTCTTCGGGGGGGCGCCGGAGCCGCAGTAACTGTGGCCGGCGGCCTCACGAGGGCAAAGGGTCGGCGACGGCGACAGCGTCGATCTCGACCCTCGCGCCGAGGGGCAGAGCGGCCGCCTGGACCGTCGAGCGGGCCGGCGGGGCGTGGCCGAACCGCGAGGCGTAGACGTCGTTCATGTCCGCGAACTCGCCCATGTCCGCGAGGAACACCGTGGTCTTGACGACCCCGGCCAAGGAAGAGCCGCCGGCCACGAGGACAGCCTCCAAGTTCGACAGCGCCTGGGCCGTCTCGGCGACCACACCGCCGGACACGAGGCTCCCCGCCATCGGGTCGAGGCCGATCTGGCCGGCGGTAAAGACCAGCGCCCCGGACCGCACCGCCTGGGAGTAAGGCCCCACGGCGGCGGGGGCGCGATCGGTCTGGATTGCCGCCCGGGAACTCGAGGGGGCTTCGGTCATCGGCTAGGTCCTCCTGGGCCCGCAAGAGCGTCCGCACCGGCGATGCTCGCCGGGGCCGGGGGCCGGGGGCCGGCCTCTTATAACGAGGATAGGGGGTCAAAAGGTTCTGCCCCGGGGGGAGTTTCGGTGCTCACGAGGCGTAGGGGGCGGGCCCCGAGGCGATCGCCGCAGTGGCCCCGGTCAGCCCCGGGGCGAGGCTGAGTCAGCGAAGATCATGCGCCCGGCCACGGTTTGGAGCACGCGCGTGACGGTCACATCGACCGTCTCGCCGATGCTATCGCGACCGCGCTCCACTACGATCATCGTGCCGTCATCCAGGTAGCCGACCCCCTGACCGGGCTCTTTCCCCTCTTGGATGATCTGCACCGTCAGGTGCTCCCCCGGCAGCATCAGGGTCTTGACGGCGTTGGCTAGCTCATTCAGGTTGAGCACCCGCAAGCCCTGGATCTCCGCCACACGGTTGAGGTTGTAGTCATTGGTCATGATCGACGCCCCCAGCTCCTCGGCCAAGCGCACGAGCTTGCGATCGACATCGCTCGTGCCCGGGAAGTCGGCGTCGCTGATCTCCACCTCCACCGACTTGCTCTGCTGCAGCCGGTTTAGCACCTCAAGGCCGCGGCGCCCCCGGTTGCGCCGCAAGCTGTCCGCCGAGTCCGCGATTTGTTGCAGCTCGGCCAACACGAAGCGGGGAACGATCAGGCGGGGGCCGATGAAGCTGGTCTCTGCCACGTCGGCCACTCGGCCGTCGATGATGACGCTAGTATCGAGGAGCACTGCCGGGCCCCGGCCGGCGTCGGCTCCGCCGCGCAAGGTCTGGATCAAATTGAGGTAGATGGCGGGGTTGCCCCCCACGATTGCGACCCCCAAGTACCCAAAAGCGATGGCCACGATGAAGGGCAAGTAGAGGCCCCAAGGCGAGGGCAAGAGGTGGATCGGGATGGACAAGAGGGCGCTCAGGAGCAAGCTGACCCCCAGGCCGATGGTGCCCCCGAGGACGTTGGACGGCGGGACGTCGCGGATTTCCTCGTACACGGCATGGAAGGGCCGCACGAGGACCGGCGCCAACAGATAGCCGAAGGCCAGGCCAAACATGCTGAAGGATATGGAGACGAGCAGGCGGTTGATGGTGAGGAACTGGCTCAGCCGCTCGAGGTCGGATTGGCTCAGAAGATCGGCGAGGATGGAGGAGTCGACGGAGGGCTGCACCATGTTGCCGGCGCCGTAGCCGACGACGGCGAGGGCCACGGCCGAGAACATGCGGAGCACGGTGATCAAACGGCGGGACATGGGGTCCTCCCGTCCGACCGGGCGCACCCTCTAGGGCCTGCGGACTGCAGGGGGCGCGTGTGGCCCAGTTGATCGCCCGCCGGTCTCGCGGGCGCCGCCCGGGCTGGTGCTGCGGCCTCGGGCTGGGCCAAGCGCGGTGTGTCGCGCGGTCGGAGTTGGATGAAAGTTGATGAGCTAGATGAGTCCGTGGGGCCCTTGCGAGACCCGTTTCATCCTACCTCAGGCCCCGGTGCCGGGTCAACACTGCACCCTGGATTTCGGCGGCCGTCCCGTTGCATCTTTGGGCTCGGCGCCCGCCGGAAGGGCGCGCACTGCAATGGCCTCAGGGCACCGTGGCTCCGAGGGGTGGCGTGAGGCCGGGTACCACGTACCGCTCGAGGCTCAGAATCGCCAGGGCCCCCGTGGCCGCCACGAAGGCGGCGATGGCAGTTGCCCTGGCCGCCGGCGCCAGGTGGGGCAGGCCGGCCATTTCCGCCGTGAGGCGGCCCAGGTTCCCCACGCCGGCAACCAGGCCCATGGCGATTGGCACCAGGGCAGGGAAAAAGTATCGGCCCTGGTGCTGCACGAAGGCGGCGTTGTAAACCGCGAATCCACTAGCCACGACCAGCACGTCGAGGGCTAGAATCCCGACAAGGGCCCGCTGGCGGTCGCCGCCGGGGCTCATCCCGGCCCCCCGGATGACCCCGGTGCCGGCGCTGGCAGAATCGTCCCCGGTGCCGTCGCCACGGCCCAGTCGCCCGTGGGCCAAGGCCAACAGACCGGCAAGGGACGCGACGGTGACCGCCGCCAAGGCCACGTACATCCAAGGGGCCAGGAACACCCCCATCCAACCGAAGACCCCCCAGAAGCTGTCGAAGGTGAAGATGACCAAGCGGGCCGCCCAAGAGGCGACGCCGTGGTCGGCGATCCAATCGGCCGTGCGTGCTTCGCCCACGACGACGGCGGCATGCCGGGCCAAGGCCAGGGGGTCCCGCGGACCGTATGCCGCCATGTTGCGGCCAAACCATGGCGCCGCCACGACGAGGGCCACTGCGAGGGGCGTCGCCGCCGCTCGCCAGGCGCTGCCGAGACGGTCCTTGCCCGCTATCGCCCCCGCGGCCATCACCACCGCCAGCGGGTACAGAGTGACCTTGGTGAGGAGGGCCAAGGCCAGCACAGCGCCTCCCCAGCCGGACGCGCACCGGCCCCGGCAGCGACCCGTGGTCATTTCGAGGCTCATCACAAGTATGAGGGCCGCCACAGGCGTGGCCAGGGCGTCGTTGTTGACCGCCGCCGTGAGGGCCAGGTTCATGGGCAGGAAGGCCACCAGGGCCGGCGTGGCGGCGGCGAGGGCGGTGTCGCCGGGGGGCACGATGCGGGCGGCGCGACACGCGGGCGCCAGGGGGCCTCTT
>CAZXNP010000047.1:0-9785 GCA_964642035.1 uncultured Anaerolineales bacterium
GCAACCGGGAGCCCACGGACGAGGAAATCCTCCGCCGCGCCTTCAAGATGCACGATCGACACCGTCCGGAGCGCCCCGCATCGCCCTAGGGAGACAGCCCCGTGATCTCGATCATGGATGGCGGGGGCCGCATGTCCGTGTCGGATGCCCTCTGTGCAGTCAGGACGGGCGCCGTGGTGAGCGCGCGGATCACCGGGAAGGACGGCCAGTCGCGCACGCGTGCGGCCAGTCGCGCACGCCGTGGACGTACTGGACCACGGCAAGGGGCGGGTCCGTTCGAGGCCAACCACGGGGGAGTCTACGGCCGTAGACTTTCGGCCCCGCGCTTTCAAGATGCACGATCGGCACCGTCCGGAGCGCCCCGCATCGCCCTAGGGAGACAGCCGAGAAGCCCCTTCGGCATTCAGCCCAAGAAGGGACTCCCTCCTTGGACGCGCCCGTGGGCCTGGGCTAACATCTTCGCCCCGCCCGGCGATCACCGGAGGAAGAATGGGTGTCCTGAGCGAGGAGATAGCCAAGGTCCTGCACAGAAAGCGGCGCAACCACCGCTATACCCAGGCGGACCTCGGGGCTCTCATCGGCGTCTCGGGGAGCTACATCTCGACCCTCGAGAACGGCCGGGCCAGTCCACGCCTGTCGGAGCTCGAAGCCCTGGCAACCCATTTCCGCACCACGGCCTTGGATCTAATCGAGGAGGCGGCCCGGGGCGGGGAGGCATTCATCCCCGCCGCCCCTGACGCGCATCTGGACCTTGATGAGATCGCTTCCTCCTTGAGCCCGGAGGATCGCGCCCTGGCCCGGGACTTCTTGCTCCTGCTGCGGGACCGAGGTCTCGTCGATAGCGACCCGAGTTCCTAGCAGCGAGGACAATCGCCATGTGGAACCACGAGTCACCCTCGAGGGATGCCCGAGGCCGCCAGCGCACAACCGGCCTTGGCGCCCCACTCGGACCCACGGCCGCCTGCGTCCTGGCGCTGCTCTCCGGGGCCCTAGCCTCTTGTGGCGGCACCCCGGATGCCGGGACCCTGGATATCGCGCCCCTCGAGATCGACGCTCCTGCCGGGCCTCTCCTGAAGGCCCTGTCGCCGGAGGAATCAGGAATCACCACGGGCAATACCCTGAGGCAGGAAAACCAGATCAAGTACATCTACAACGGAGCCGGGGTGGCTTCCGCCGATGTGGATGGCGACGGGCTACCAGATCTGTACGTGGTGAGCGAGGAGGGGCCCAATCACCTCTACCGCAGCCTCGGGGGTATGCACTTCGAGGACATCACGGCCGGAGCCGGGGTCGCGGGGCCGGATCAAGAGGGCGCGTACAGCATGGGCGCCCAGTTCGCCGACGTCGACGGCGACGGCGACCCGGACTTGTTCGTGACCAACTGGCGGACAGGAAATCAGCTCTTCCGCAACGATGGCCATGGCGTCTTTGAGGACACCACCGCCGCCGCCGGGGTGGGCTACTCAGGCGGAGCCACGACGCCGGCCTTCGGCGACGTGGACCGTGACGGTGACCTCGATCTGTTCATCGCCACCTACCGGCCCATTGCCCTGCAGTATGAACAGACTTCAGTGCGCCTGCAGCGCCGCAACGGCCGCATTGTCGTCCCAGACGAGCTAAAGGACAGGATGGACTTCGTCGGCGGGCGGCTCCGGGAGCTGGGGGAAAAGGACCATCTCTACGCCAACCGTGGCGACGGCACCTTCGAGGACATCTCGGACGCCGCGGGGATCACGGGGTCCGACTGGGGTCTCTCCTCCGTTTTCGCCGACTTCGACGGCGATCTCTGGCCCGACCTCTATGTCACCGACGACTTCTGGTCCCCCGACCGGTTCTACCGGAACCAGCGGGACGGGACCTTCGAGCTAGTCCCAATTGAAACCGTCCAGTACACGCCGATGTTCGCGATGGGCATCGACGCCGGTGACATCGACAACGACGGCCGCCTGGACTACTTCATTGGCGACATGTTGAGCCGCGATCACCGGCGGTTCATGACCCAGCATGGCATGGTGGAAGACGTGCCGATGGGGGACCCCATGAGCCGGGTGGCACCCCAAGTTGGCCACAACGGCCTCTACCGCAACAACGGCAACGGCTCATTCTCGGATGTGTCGTGGTTCGCTGGGGTCGCGGCCAGCGAGTGGACCTGGACGGTGAAGTTCGTGGATCTGGACCTGGACGGTCTCCAGGACCTCCTCATCACGAACGGCATGGTCCGGGACATGATGGACAGCGACTTCACCCAGCGCACCAAGGAGCTGAAGGACGTCGCCGACCGGAAGACGATCCTCGACTTTCTGCACCAGTACCCACCCCTGGTCACCCGCAACTTGGTCTTCCGCAACCGGGGCGGCCTGCGCTTCGAGGACGTGTCCGCCGAGTGGGGCTTCAACGCCGAGGCCATCGACTACGGCGCCACGGTTGCCGACTTCGATGGTGACGGTGACCCCGACGCCGTCGTGAACGGCATCAACACGCCGGCCGTGGCTTACCGTAACGACGCCGCCGCCCACCGGGTGGCGGTGCGCCTCAAGGGCCGGAAGTCGAACAGCGACGGCATTGGCGCCCGCATCACCGTCACCACCACGGCAGGGACCCAAACCCAGGAGATGAAGGTGTCGGGTGGCTACCTGTCAGGCCACGCCCCAGAGGTTTACTTCGGCCTTGGAGACAGCACCGCCGACCTCACGGGCCTGCGGGTGGAGTGGCCGTCGGGCCGCGTCCAGGAGTTCCCAAGCGCCGCCGTGCCCGGGCTGCCCGTCGACAGCCTGTACACCATCACCGAGCCCTCTGGAGCCTCGGTTCTGGCAACGCCAACGGCGGGGCCGCCGCCCCAGTTCCAAGAGGTGGCGGCCGCCAGCGGCGTCGACTTCCGCCACGTGGAGAGCGACTTCGATGACTTCGGCCGCCAGCCCCTCCTGCCCCGGCGCCTGTCCACCCTGGGGCCAGGGGTGAGCTGGGCCGACGCCGACGGCGATGGAGAGGTGGATCTCACCTTCGCCGGCGCGGCCGGTCAAGGGGGACAAACCTACCACAATCGAGGCGACGGCTCCTTCGAGGCCCTGGCGCCCGAGGACCCTGGGGCTGGCGAGGAGATGGCGCCAGTGTGGTGGACCCCCCGGCCGGGGGCCGCCCCCGAGCTCATGGTGTCGGTGAGCACCGTGGAAGCCTCGGCTCCGGGGCTGCGGATCTCCGGGGCCGCCACCGACCTGGATCTTGGCGATGAGGCCACCTGGGGTCCCATGGCTTTGGCCGACGTCGATGGCGACGGCGACCTCGACGTCTTCTTGGGGGCCCGGGCGAAGTCCGGCGCATGGCCCCTTGCCGCCGGCAGCCGTTTACTGAAGAACCGGGACGGCCACCTTGCCGACGTTACCGATGTCCAGGCTCCCGAGCTGGCCAACCTGGGGCTAGCCACCGGAGCCCTTTGGAGCGACGTGGATGGCGACGCGGACCCCGACCTGGTAGTGGCAACGGAGTGGGGCCCCGTGCACCTCTTCACCAACGATGCCGGTCACTTGACCGAGGTGACGGCCCAGGCGGGCCTGGCGGACCTCACGGGCCTGTGGAATGGCGTCACCAGCGGCGACTTCAACGGCGACGGCGCCATGGACCTGGTGGCCTCCAACCTGGGCCTGAACACGAAGTACACCGCCACGGCAGAGCATCCGGCGGTGTTGTTTGCCGGCGACCTGGACGGCAACGGCAGCCTCGACCTGGTCGAGGCCTACTACGAGGGCGACACCCTGGTGCCCTTCCGGGACCGAGGCGCCGCCGGCGCCGCAATGCCCTTCGTCCTGGACGCCTTCGACACCTTCGGAGGCTACGCGTCGGCATCCTTGGCCGAGATCTACGGCCCCCGCCTCGAGAAGGCCCAGCGCCTCGAGGCCACTACCCTGGCCCACACCCTCTTCACCAACGACGGCGCTGGTCGATTCCGGGCCACCCCCCTTCCGGACGAAGCGCAGCTGGCCATCGGCTTCGGATTGGCGGTGACGGACCTGGATCTGGACGGCAACGACGATGTGTACACGGTGGGCAACTTCCGAGGTGCCGACCCAGAGACGGGGCCCTACGGCGCGGGGGTGAGCGCTTGGCTGCGCGGTGATGGCAACGGCACCTTCACCAGCGTGCCCGTGGCGGCAAGCGGCCTCTTTGCCCCTGTGGAAGCCAGGGGAGTTGCGGTGGCCGACTATGACTCCGACGGCTGGCCCGACTTGGCGGTGGCGGTCAATGACGGACCCGCCATGCTCTTTCACAACCGGGGCGTCGCGGGCCGCCATGGCCTCAGGGTGCGCCTCGAGGGGCCGGCCGCCAACCCCACCGCCGTCGGAGGGATAGTGACCGTGGTCCGGGCCGGGGGTGCTACGGCCACGCGGGAAATCCACGCCGGGTCCGGATACCTCTCCCAGGATGACACGACCCTCCTGTTTGGCCTGGGAGACGACTCGGATCCGGTCACGGTGCGGGTTCGGTGGCCGGACGGCACAACCGACGAACGGCTAGCGGTGCCCGCCGACCAGTTGCTGGTGCTGACCCACGGGGGCTAAGGGCGCCGTCGGGAGGACGAGGGCGGCAGTCATGGTACTGTCGGCGGCTGCGGCCGCCTGCGGCGCCAAGCAGCCCGCTTTGGTGTCGCGCCCCCTAAACGTGGCGGCCGGCCAAACCACAACCCTCCTGGCCGAGGTGCAGCCCGCTTCTGCCGGGCTTGAGTTTCAGAACCGCCTGGCGGAGAGCACCCTCAATCGCTACCTGTTTCGCGGTGCCGGCGTTGCCGCCGGCGACGTGGACGGCGACGGCCTGGCGGACCTGTACTTCGTGAGCGAGGAATCCGGCAACCGCCTCTACCGCAACCTGGGCCAGTTCCGCTTCGAGGACATCACGGCCCGGGCTGGCCTAGAGGAGGCAGAGCCGCCCCCGGGCTACGGCGCCGGGGCCCAGTTCGCCGATGTGGACTCCGACGGCGACCTAGACCTGTACGTCACGAACTGGAAGTCGTCGAACCGACTATACGAGAACCAGGGCGATGGCACCTTCGAAGACATCACCGCCAAGTCCGGCGCGGGCTACACCGGCGGTTCTGACACCCCCACCTTCGGCGACTTCGATCGGGACGGGGACCTCGACCTGTACGTGGCCAACTACCGGCCCTCGGCCTTGCAGTACGAGCGCAAGTCCCTGCGCCTAAAGCGCGTGGGGAATCGCCTCGTGGTGCCCCCGGAGCTGGCCGATCGAATCGAATTCGTGAACGGCCGGCTTCGGGAACACGGCGAGACCGACCTCCTGTACGCCAACCGCGGCGACGGGACCTTTGATGAAGTGGGCTTGGCAGCGGGCATCGCCCCCCATGGCTGGGGCCTGGCGGCGATGTTCGCCGACGCCGACGGCGACCTGTGGCCCGACCTCTATGTCACAAACGACCTCTGGTCTCCCGATCGTTTCTACCACAATCGCGGCGACGGCTCCTTCAGCCTGGTCGATCGACGCCGGGTGCAGTACACGCCCATGTTTTCGATGGGCCTCGACTTCGCCGACATCAACAACGACGGCGCCATGGACCTGGTGATCGGCGACATGCTGAGCCGCGACCACCCCCGGCGCATGACCCAGCATGGCCTGGCCGACGAGGGCGACCTGAGCCAGTCCATGGGAGGCGACACGCCCCAGTTCATGCGCAACGTCCTGTACCTGAACACCGGCCGAGGCACCTTCGAGGAGATCGCCTGGCTGGCCGGCGTCGCCGCCTCGGAGTGGACCTGGACCACGAAGTTCGCCGACCTCGACTTGGACGGTTTCGTGGACCTCCTCGTCACCAACGGCATGGTCAGGGATCTCATGGACAGCGACTACACTGCCCGGGCCAAGGCGCTCAACCGCACCGCCGACCGGGACACCGTCCTCGCTTTCCTGACCCAGTACCCCGCCCTCCCGACGGCCAACCTGGCGTTTCGCAACACGGGCCATCTCACCTTCGAGGATGTGTCCGAGGCCTGGGGTTTCACGAGCACTGATGTGGGCCACGGCCTCGCCGTCGCCGACCTGGATGGCGACGGCGATCTCGACCTGGCCGTGAACAACATGAACGCTCCGGCTCGCCTATACCGCAACGACAGCGTCACGCCACGCCTCGCGGTTCGCCTCGTGGGCCGTGACTCCAACTCCCATGGCCTCGGCGCGCGCCTCACCCTCACCACAACCCGGGGCGCCCAGGTGCGGGAAATGACGTCCTCCGGCGGGTACCTTTCCGGCCACGAAGCACTGGTTGTCTTCGGCCTTGGTGACCCGCCGGCGACGATACGCGCCCTCGACGTGGAGTGGCCGTCTGGGCATCGCCAGATTCTGAAGGCCGCCGAAGAGCCAGGTCTCGTTGCCAATGCCGAGGTCACGATAACGGAGCCGGGGGGCCGCGCCAGCCCCGCTCCTCCCCCTGGACCGCCCGCAACCCTGTTCCGCGACGTAGCCGCCGGAGCGGGACTGTCCTTCCACCACAGAGAGTCGCCCTTCCCGGACTTCGAGGTGCAGCCTCTGTTGCCCCGGCGCCTCTCCACCCTGGGCCCGGGGGTGGCCCTGGGCGACGCCGATGGCGACGGCGATGACGACGTCGCCGTGGCCGGGGGCAGTGGCCAAGCCCCCGGCATCTTCATCAATAGGGGCGACGGCACCTTTGACGCAGTTCCCGGCGGCAACAGCGGCCCTGGGGACGGCCTGGCACCTCTTTGGTGGCCACCGGGGGTTGCAGGCGACCTGGATCTCCTCCTCTCATTGAGCACCGAGGAGAACCCCGCGGGACCCACCGGCGCCCGCTACAAGGCCATCGGCCGCGGCCACGGATCGACCCCTTCGGCATGGTCACCGGCGGCAAACGCCTCCGGGGGAGCCCTGGCCGCCTCGGACGTGGACTCAGACGGAGATCTGGACCTCTTCGCCGGCGGGCGGTATGTCCCCGGCCAGTGGCCCCTGGCGGCCCCCAGCCGGCTGTTCGAGAACCGGGGGGGCTCCCTCATCGACGTCACGGCCGACCGGGCCCCGGACCTATCCACCTTGGGGTTGGCCACCGGGGCCACCTGGGCCGACCTTGACGGCGACGGCGACGACGACCTGTTGGTGGCCACCGAGTGGGGCCCGGTGCACCTCCTCGAGAACCGCGGTGGTCGCCTCGCGGAAGCGACAGCAAGAGCCGGCCTCGCGGACACCACCGGCCTGTGGAACGGCGTCGCCCCTGGCGACTTGGATGGCGACGGAGATCTCGACTTTGTTGTCACGAATATCGGCGCCAACGGCCGCCACCAGCTTGCTCGCCCACCCCGCCTGGTGGTCTACGCCGGCGAGATCGACGATGCCCCCGGCCTCGACATCGTCGAGGGCTACTCTATTGGTGACACCCTGTACCCAGTTCGAGAGCGGGGCACCACTGGCAAGGCCATGCCCTTTGTCCTGGGCGCCTTCCCCACCTTCGCCTCCTACGCTTCCGCCTCCCTGGGCCAGATCTTTGGCCGGCGCCTGGAGGGTACCGGTACCATCCGTCTCGAGGCCGACACCTTTCTCAGCACCGCCTTCATGAACGACGGCCGCGGTCGCTTTGAGCCGCAGCCGTTGCCCACTGCCGCCCAGATCTCAACGGCCTTCGGGGTAGTTATCGCCGACCTGGACGTGGACGGCCACGAGGACATCTACCTGGTTGGGAACTTCTCTGGCAACGATCCCGACAGCGGGCCCACGGGGGCAGGGGTGAGCGCCTGGCTCAGGGGCCTCGGCGACGGCGCCTTCGAGGCAGTGAGTCCGGCCACCAGCGGCCTCTTGGTCCCCGACGAGGCCCGGGGCCTGGCTGTTGGCGACCTCGACGGCGACCTGCGGCCCGACGTCGTGGTGGGGGTGAGCAACGGACGAGCGGAGGTCTTCCAAAACGTAGGCCACGGCCCTCGCCACGCCATCGGCCTACGGTTGACCGGGCCGGCCGCCAACCCGACCGGCATTGGTTCCCTTGTCACCGTCACCCGGAGGGACGGCACCCGGTCAGTCAAGGAGATCACCGCTGGCGGCGGTTACTTCTCCCAGAACAGCGCCACCCTCGTCTTTGGTCTCGGCACGTCGGCGGCCCCGGTGTCGGTAACGGTCCGCTGGCCCGATGGCCACCTCACGACGGTGGAGGCGGCCGCCGCGGACCAGCTTCTAACCATAGACCGGAACCAGCCAATCGCGCCCTGACGGGTGCGGACCAAGGACGGCATCCCGCCGGCCAGCCCTCATCAGAAGACGAGGAGTGGCCCTACCAGCCGGCCACCAGGCGCCTGCTGAGGGACACGAGGGCCAGCACCACGATCACCCCCAGCACCCGCTGCATCGTCCGCGGCCGCAACCTGGTGGCCCCCACATGGGAACCGACAGTGGCCCCCACCAGGACAGCCATTGCCAGGGGCAGCACCGTCGCCGGTGCCGCCGGATGATGCTGCACCCGGGCCGCCAGGCCTGCCGCCGAGTTGGCCCATACGAACACCGCGCCGCAGGCAGCCGCCTCCTTCTCGTCGCCCAGGCCGAGGAAGATGATCATCGGCACCAGGTAGATGCCGCCGCCAATGCCTAAGGCGCCGGCCACGAGGCCCAGCAGCGCCCCGAGGGCCACCGCTACGACGGTCGCCTGGCCACCAACCAGGGGCCGTGGCGGCGTCCTCGGACTCCAAAGGTAGATCCGGGCTGCCACAAGGACCAAAGACGCCACCAGGAGCCATCCAAATACCGTCGCCGAAAGATGCAGGGCGCCCCCCACATACGCCATGGGAACCGACGTGACCACGAAGGGGCCGATGAGGCGCAGCCGCCCATGGCCATGGCGCAAGAAGTTCAGGCTACCGACTGTCGTCACCAGCAGGTTCAGCGACAGGGAAATGGTCGGGATCACGCCGAAGTCGACGCCCAAGAGCGCCAACAGGGCGGTGTATGTCGATCCTCCCCCTAGGCCGATGCTCGAGTACCCGACAGCCACGGCAAGCACTAGCCCCAGCACCACCCACTCCGGCACACCGGACATGGTCACGGCTCCCCCTCCAAAGAGAAAGTGCACCGCCCCCGGTTGCCCGAGGGCGGTGCACTCCACTTCTAGCTGTGGGGCCGAAGCCCCGTTCCCCTAGTTCGGGGTGTACTCCAAGGTGTAGTCGATCGGACCCGACGACGACGGCGGGAAGGTGTCACAGATGTTCTGGAAGATGTACGTGTAGTCACCTGGTCCAGGAATCGTGAACAGGTAGCTCTCGCCGACGTTGAAGTTGTCCGGGAAGGTGTCCGGGCCACTGTAGGGCGTGCCGTCGAAGGACGTCTCCAGGTGGTTCTCACATGGGTCGGCCGGGTTGTGCCCGTTCGGCCCCGCGTAGAGAACACCGATGACGTCGCCGACGCCACCGCCGCACGACGACCCAACGAAGGGCGTGAGCCCCACGGCGTCGACGGTGATCAGCATCTCACCAGCGCCGCAGAAGCCCAACTCACGCTCGCCGAAGTTGCGGATGTTGGCGGACCCACCAGGGATCAGACTCACGTCGCAGGTGCCACCAGGTCCAGCCGAGCCCGTGTACGGGTAGCCGGCCTGGTAAGGCGGACCCTGCAGGATGTCGATGGTGCTCGACTCGGTGAAGCCGGCGCACGAGCCTGGCGGCGGTCGGTTGCCGATGCCCGGGCACAGAGGCGCCACAGGCCCCTCGAAGTCGAAGAAGAACTCCATGCCTTCCTCGTTGGACTCCCGGAAGGGGATGCCGGCGGTGCCGGCAGCCTCGTCCCCGGGGATGTCGGCG
>CAZXNP010000048.1:0-9729 GCA_964642035.1 uncultured Anaerolineales bacterium
ACCCGGCGCGCCGCCTCATGCAGCGCCGCGCGACGCGCGAGAATCCCGGCGCGGGCCAACCACGCCACCGCCACGACCGCGACAATGACCAGGGCTCCCGGAGCCAACAGCCTGCGTGGCACCCTCATTCCGACACCTCCTCGGCGCTGAACCGTAGGGGCCCAAACCGGGTCTCGGCGTCAAAGACGTCGATCCCCTCGGACCGCTTCAGTTTGTTGACCACCAGATAGGTCAGCGGCGTCGCCGCCGCCTCGTAGGCACTCTTGAACAACCACTGGGAGACGATGGCCGCCCCGAGGGCCCCCGGGGGCAGCACCCCGGCGAAGGCAGCGGTGATGAAGATGGCCGAGTCGACCCCCTCGCCGAGCAAGGTGGACACCACGGTGCGCAACCACAGGTGCCTGCCGGCGGTGGCCACCTTCAGCCGGGCCATGACGAAGGCGTTCAGGAACTCCCCCGCGAGGTACGCGACAAAGGAGGCGGCCAAGAGCCGCGGTGTGAAGCCCAGGATGGCCCGGTAGGCGTCGCCGGCGGCGGCGGTGCTGTCGAGGCCCGCCGTCCATACCGGGGAGGCGGGCAGCCGCCCGGCCGTCACGATTGCCGTCACCGCCAGGAGGTTGCACCCGAAGCCTATCCAGATGGCCTGCCGGGCCCGGGCATACCCGTACACCTCGGTGAGGACGTCGCCAAAGATATAGGCCACCGGGAACAGGACCACGGCCGCGGGCAACGTCAAGGGCCCGAGGGCCACCAGCTTGACGGCGACGATGTTGGACACCACCAGGGTCGTGGTGAAGACCGCCACCAGCAAGGGCAGCCACCGCAGGGCCGGTGGCCGAGGGCTGCCGCCGGCCGCGGCCCCCCTCGCCGCAACTGCCTCATTGGGCCAAGAGCCACCGCCGGTCACTCTTGCTGCTCCTGGCTGGCCCCGGGCCGGAGGCCGTGCTCCGCCACCACGGTGATGCCGATGCCGCCCCGGACGGCAAACTCCGCCTCGACCCGGCACCACACAGGCTCCAGGGCGGTTACCAGATCATCGAGGATCACGTTGGTCACGTGCTCGTGGAACGCCCCTTCGTCCCGGAAAGACCACAGGTACAGTTTGAAGGACTTGGACTCCAGGACGCGCTCGGCCGGCACGTACTCGACGGTCAAGGCGGCGAAGTCCGGCTGGCCGGTAGCCGGGCACACGCACGTGAACTCATCAGTCTCCAGGCGCACCAGGTAGGGCCGCCCGGGGTGATGGTTGGGAAAGGTCTCCAGATTCCGGCTCGGGGCGGCCGGCTTGCCGAGCTTCGACAGGCCCTCGAGGTCGGAGGGGTGGGTCATCGGCGGCTCCTCAGGCGCACACGGACCAGTGTACCACCCCTCCCTGGCGCAACCCGACCGCTTCGCCGCCGCCAGGACGCCGCCGGGGGGCCGACGTAGCCCGGGCCGACTGCCAAAGGGGCCTTGCGGCCGGGTTGCTAGGGCTAGTCCGCCACGAGCCACATGGCCCCGGTGAGCTTCTGACCCTGCAAACCCACGCGCAGGCCCCGGATATCGAGGTTGCCCAGGGCGTCGTCCTGCCACGCCACCAGCCACTCGTCCCGCTCTCGCAAGCCCCGGCGTTCATTGACCTCGAAGTGCCGCCGCGCCCCCGCCGGCCAGGACTGCTCACCCGTGCCCGCGGCCAGCTTCATCTCCGCTCCCCGCGGCAGACCATTCCGCTCCAGGCGGCGGCCCAGCACATCGGGTCCGTCCGCAACGTCGTCCCGGGTCCACGCCAAGAGCAGATTCGACTCGGGGCGCCGGCTGGTGGGGTCGAGGCTGGAGAGAAGGTGAGGCGCGTAGTCGTCCTCCGGAGCCTCGATCACGGGGAAAGGTCCCGCCGCCGGGCCGCCCCGAGGCAAGCCGCTATCGGCCAGACGCACGCCGAATATGTCGAGATTGCCGTTGCGGTCGTCGGTGAACATGACCAGGAGATCCTCGGCGTCGAAGGGATCCCGCTCCACCGCCGGATCCTCCGCCGTGCCTGGACCGCGGGCGATGGGGAAGGCCGGGCCCCGGGAGCGGCGCAGGGCAAAGTCGAGGCGCAGGCCCATCACATCCCCCTGGTCCCTGGTGTCCTCGCTCCACACCACCAGGTAGTCCACCCCCCGGGTGCGGCTGATGGCCACCACATCGGGGTACTTCTGGTCACCGGGCTCCTCCACGATGCGCCGCGGCAAGCCCTTGGGCCGGCCGTTGTCGAAGAGGCGCTGAGCGAACAGATCGTAGTCGGCAGCCCCAGGGGGCTTCTCGCTGTACACGAGGAGGCCAGCGATCACCGCTGGCCACCGCTGCTCCCCGGGCGTCGCCCCCGGTGCCAGGCGGGTGGCCGCCCAATCCCCGGCCTTGGTCCCGGCCCGGGGCAGGCCGTTGGCGCTCAGCCGTTTGGCGAAAATCCGACTGCCGGAGCCCCGGTCCTCGTTCCACACTAGAATGAACTCCCGGCGTTCTTCCACGAACACCAGATCCGGCTCCGTCTGATTCCGCGGCGCCACCTGGGCGGCCGCCGGAGTGGCCGACCCATGCCCCCCACCCATTGCCAGCGCGATGCCTAGGACCATCGCTGCCACGGCAACCGCACTCAGTTTTGCAGTGCCCATGAGACCTCCCTTCGCTTACCGCTGTAACGCCCGGCCGGCCCGAAACGTGACTCACGTCGCCGGGTAACCCCGCGATCAGCCTCCCCCGGCCGTCTCAGGCGCGGGGGCCCGGCTCCTTCCACGGTCCGCCTTGTGCCCCGGCACACTCACTCGCATGATTGTAAGCGCCATGCGAAGGGATGAGCCGCCATGACCGACACCCGCGACACCCCGGCCACGACGAAGGAACGGCTGCTGGTGGCCACGTTGGAGACCATCGACGCCGTCGGGATCCAGCGAACCACCACCCGCCTCATTGCCGAGCGCGCCGGGGTGAATCTCCAGCTCATCCAGTACCACTTCGGCGGCAAGGACCAGATGGTGGCCGAAGCCCAGCGCTACATCGTGGACCGTTTCTTCGACGTCGTCGGGCCGGCCATCGGAGGGCAGGACGACCTCTCCTCCGCCCTCCGGGCCGGGGTGGCGGCCACTTGGCGCCTGGCCAGGGAGCAACCGGCCCTGGTCCAGCCCGACCTGCTCTTGCAGGCCCAGCGGGCCGACGCCGCGGTCCGGGGCGCGGGCGACGATCGGGCCACCCACGGCCGCCTGCGCGGCCTCCTGACCGAAGTCATGGCCACCTCGGGGCAAGGCCTCGCGGTGCCTATGGAGGTTTTCGTCGTGCTGGTCACCGGCGGCCTCAGCGGCCTCATCGAGGAGCACCGCGTCGGCGTCGACACCGACACGGTGGAGGCGGCCCTCGATGCCTTCAGCGAACTACTGGTTGGCCTTGTAGTGCCGGGCTCCTAAGGGCACACGGTGCTCGGATTCGAGCCCCAATGGCCAGTTTGCAGGCAGTGATTGAGGTCCGTCACGTCATCGGCGGCAAGCCCCGTGACCCCCACCAGGGGGCTCCGGCTTGATCCGGCGACCTCCACGAAAAAACAGCCCGGCAATAGAGAGCCGTCGATGAACCAGCCGTAGGCTCCGTTGGCGTTGGTGACGTCAGGGTTCATACCGGGAGGCGGTGGACCGCCCTTCACCGGGCTCAACAGTGTCCCGGCGATCGGGTACTCCCCTGGCTCGCTCTGGACCTGGGGCACGGCCCCCCAATCGCCGCCATTCGTGTGGATCGTGCGGCAGTTTCCGCTGAAGGGACCCTGAGCGTCGGGCTGCAGACCCGGGGCGTGGAACAGGGTCACCTGCACGTTGGTCGCCGGCACCGGGTCCGAGCGGGGGTTCCTGTCGATGATGAACCCCGCCGGGTCCCCTGGCCGGCCACCGGCTGGCGGGGGGCCTTCGCCGTCGTGCAACGTCGGCAAGAAAATCCGCTCCCGCTCCACGCCAACCACGTCGACGCCCAGCGACACGATGTCGCCGCCCGAGTCGACGCCGTGGCCTCCGGAGGCGACGTCCACCAGTCCGTACCACACGTCGCCCGGCTCGAGGCCGTCGCCCAGGTCCCAGGCCAACGTCAAGTCGTAGTCCTGGGCCAGGTCGACGCTGGCCGGTCCCGTGGCCGTCAGGTTGCCGGCCGAGTCCGGGCCCACAGCCCCGAAACGATAGGTCACGGCGTCCGGGGTGTCGGCCGAGGCCTGCCAGTTCTGCACGAGCACCCACCACGTGCCGGCCTCCGGATCCCGGAGGTCGCAGAGCTCGCGCCACGAGCCGGACGTGCTGCGACACTGCTCCTCTCCAGCCTGAGCCTGGCCGTCGCCATTGTCGTCATGGCCGACGAACATGTCGATGTCCGGCGCCTCGGAGGCGTCCACCTCCGCGACGATCCGCCGCGCGCCCGACGGTACGTCCATGATCGACGTCATCGTGCCACCGTCGCCGTTGTACGGATCGCCGTTGGTCGGATCCTGGGGCAGCGAGGCCTCCTCCACCTCCGCCCGCACCAGGCCGGCCACGGTGAGGGTGAGGCTCGGGGCGGCGGTGGAGCGCAGGCCGGACACCGTCCACGACCCGGTGGCGAACTTGGCCGCAGCCACGACCACAGGCGGCAGCTCGCTCACCACCGACAACGGCAGCTGGACCGTGGTGGCCCGCACCGCAACCGGCATGTGAGCCAGGGGCACGCCCTCGATGTGCTGGGTGACTAGCTCGGCCTCCTCGGGCTCGAAGTCGATGCGGCCGAAGGCAAAGGCGTTCGCTGCAACCCCTGCCACATCGGCGGTGGCTGTGATCGTCTGGCTGGTGCCCGGGGCCAGGGTGAAGACCGCCGGAGTAACCGTCAGGGACATGCCCTGGGTGGCGGAGGTGGACAGGAGCCATTGCACCGGCTCGTCCAGGGTGCTGGTGATGACCCGGGTCCAGCCGCACCTGGCGAGGCACGAGAAGTCGGCCATGCTGGCCAGATTCAGGGTGGACGGGTCGCCGCCCTCCTCAGGGTCCTGGGCCATGGCCTCGGCCATGGTCATGTCGAGGACGAAACCGGCCGCCGCGGCCCGGCTCACGTCCACGCGGCCGGCCCCCATGTCGAACCAGTCTGCGGGGGTGACGCCGTCCTCCTTGCGGACCCCGTCGGTGACCGCGGTGGTCATGAAAGCTGACTGGATCTCGGCCGGCGTCCAGTCCGGGTGAACCCCACGCATCAGGGCCGAAGCCCCGGTTAGGTGGGGGCTGGACATGGAGGTCCCGCTCATGAACCCGAATTCGGGGAGCGCCGACGGGTTATTTGGGTCGGTGCCGTAAGCAGCCCACACGTCGACGCCGGGCCCGGTGATGTCGGGCTTCAGCACGTTGAGCCATCGCCGGGCATAGAAACCTGCCACCGGCCGCAGGCAGCAGGCGCTCCAGCGGGTCGGCCCCCGGGAGCTGAAGCCGGCGGTGATGTCGCCGTTCGCCGGATCCATATTGAATTGGGTGCCGCTGATGGTGCCCGTGTGCCCCTGGCCGCTGGCCAACCAAGCTTTCAGCACTTGGCCGTCGGCGTAGGAGATGTGGACAGCCGGTAAGAAGTGGCCGTCGGCGTTGGTTGACGCCCCATTGGCGGCGGCGGTGGCCAAGATCAGGCCCTTGGCGCCACCGGCCCTGACGTTGACGCCCTTGTCGACCCGAGCGATCTGGCCGCGATCGCACACGACGATCTCGCCGTTGAAGGTGCCCGGCGGGAAGGGCGTCAGGCACAGCCCATCGTCCGGGTCGGCGTTGCCGTTCACGTAGCCCTTGGCGTACACGATCGGCGCCGGTCCGTAGCCGGCCGTCAGACCCTTGCCGACGATGTCCGCCGGGGGCGCCGTGTCGCCGCCGGCAAGGTCAACCAGGGCGTTCTGCATGACCCGATTGTGGGTAGCCGCGCCCACCGACGTCATCCACGGTCCGACGGCGGCGGTGGTCATGGGCCCAGGACCGGCGTTGCCGGCCGACACCGAGGCGATGACGCCGGCCGCCCTGGCGTTCCGGAAGGCGGTCATGACCGGGTTCTCAGCGCTCCAGATGGCCGCCCGGGAGGTGCCGATGGAGTAGTTGATGACGTCCACGCCATCGGCCACGGCCTGGTCTATGGCCGCCGTGGTGGCGGAATCGGGGCAATCGGCGGCGCAGGCGTCGTAGGCAATGATGTTGGCGTGGGGCGCTACCCCGGAGATGGGGCGCGTGATAGTGATGGTCGGCGCAACCAGAGTCGACGACAGGACATTGCCGGCCACGGTGCTGGCCGTGTGGCTGCCGTGGCTCTGATCGTCTTCGGGGTCATTCCCCGACTCGGGGAAGCTCCAGGCGCCGATGAGCTTGTCGTTGCAGATGTGCTTGGCCGGATCGTGGAGGGGATGGGCCGGGTCGCACCAGCCCAGGTAGTTGCCCGCCCCCAGGGGGTTCTGGTAGACGTAGCCGTCGCCGCCCACGGCGGCAAAGGACGGATGGTCGAAGTTGATGCCGGTATCCACCTCGCCGACGATGACCCCCTCGCCCATGGAGCCGACACCGCCTTCCAGGGCGCTGCCGTCCCACACGCCGCGAGCACCAATCCAGGCCGGACCGGCATCGGTGAGGAGGGGCTGTGACCGGCTCAGGGTCACGTGCTCAACCCCGGGCAGCGACGCCACCACGGCCGCCTCATCGGCATCAATCACGAGGGCCACCCCGTTCAAGGCGTAGCGATAGTGGTGTAGCGCCTCCAGGGGGCGGCCGACGGCCTCCCCGGCAGTGCCGACGAATCGGTCTTGGACCTTCTCGAGGTAGTCGGCGTAAGCGATGCTCGCCGACGACCGGGCGTCGAGCTTCCTGGCGCCCGTGGCCAGGGGGCTCGTGGCATCCAGGCCGGCGAGTCCCCCTTGGTAGGTGGCCACAGGCTGGCCAGCTAGCTGTACGATGTAGGTTGTGCTCGTTGGGGCGGTGGCCGCCTTGGCCCCCAGCGCCGCCGAGTCGATGACCTTGGCCGCGGGCTGGTGTCCGGCCGCCGCGGCCGGCACCGCCCCAAGCCCGAAAATGACCGCACCAATTCCGAGCCATCGCATCCGCATTTCTGTCTCCCCCCTCAATAGCTGCCGACCTCCAGGCCGGCGCCGCGCCGGCCCAAGTGGCCGCGGCCTCGACCCCGCCTCGAGGACTCGAAGCGGGCTGGCCGGGCCAACTTGGCAGCATACTCCACTCCGGGCCGGACGTCGAGGCTACCGGCGGGTGGGGATTGCCCGGCGGCACCAGGCGGGTTAGGGTTGGGGACTACTCGCCGCGGGCGCGAGGGCTCCTCCCTTCATCCACCTCCGCCCCGGTGCCGCCATCATCAACGCCCTGGAGAAGCGCCATGCCCCCACGCCGAGGCCTCGCCAAGGCCATGGCCCTCACCGTGGCCCTCACCGTGGCCATCGCCTCTAGCGCCGCCGGCAGCTCCGGTACCACGGGCGACGGCACCAATGACGGTACCAACGACGACACCAACGACGCCACGGTGACGATCAACGGCCTGGCCTACCGAAGCGTCTCACCCCCGACGGGCCCCGACTTCACAGGCGTGCGCCTCGAGGCTTTCCAGGCCTCCAACCCCACCCTCGCCGTATACAGCGCCACCGTGGCCGGTCGCCGGGCCTTCGCCCATGCCCCGATACCGGAGAACGTCCAGGTCAGCCGGAGCGGCCGCGCCGAAGGGGCATCGCGCCCGGTCACGGACTTCAGCGAGGTGAACCTGGCCATCGATCCCACGGATCCCGAGCATCTGTTGGGCAGCTCCAAGTTCTTCCACACTCCCCAGTCCTACGGCTTCTACACCGGGGTCTTCGAGAGCTTCGATGCCGGCCGCACCTGGAGCCAGATGCAGCCCCCAGGGGTGGAGGACTACCGCCTGACCTCCGACCCGGTAAACGCCTTCGACGGCGACGGCAACGGTTACTTCACCCTGCTGACGAGGAACCGCAACTACTCGGGTCTCGACATGCTCAAGAAGCCGGCCGGACGGCAGTGGGAGCGGCCCGTGGTCGTCGACTCGAGCACCGTCACCGACAAGCAGTGGATCGCCGCCGACCAGGACCCCCAGGGCCGCAGCCCCCATGCTGGCAATCTCTACATGAGCTGGAGCGACGTGGGGGGTGACCGTATCGTGGTGGCCCGCTCCACCGACGGTAATCGCACCTGGCGCCGCTTCGTGGCCCTGGCGTCGGGCCCCGTCCAGGGCTCGGTGCCGGCGGTGGGGCCCGACGGCACCGTCTACGTGGCGTGGGGCCGCAAGATCTTCGGCGGCCCGGGGCCGGGCAGCATCGAGGTGCGGGCCTCCCACAACGGCGGGGCCAGCTTCGGCCCGGTGACGACCGCCGCCGATGTCACGAGCATTCCCTACTTCCTGCCCAATGGCCTGCCGGGGCGCAACTTCCGCTCCCCGGGCAGCATGCCGGCCTTCGCCGTCAGCCCGGTCAACGGTTTCCTGTACGCCGCCTGGGCCGACTACCGGAAGGGCGACGCCGACATCTACCTCGCCCGGTCCACCGACGCCGGGGCCACCTGGGGAGAGCCGGTGCGCATCAACGACGACCCGCCGGAGAATGGTGTTGACCAGTTCCACCCCCAGTTGGCGGTGGCGCCCAGCGGTCGAGTGGCCGTCATGTGGATGGACCGGAGGTTGCCGTGCCCGGACGCCGACTGGATCCCGGCGGACCACCGCGGCCGAGAGAACTTTTGCATCACCACCTTCATGGCCCGCTCCACCGATGGCGGCGAGACCTGGGGCCTTAACATCCAAGCGGGGGCCGAGGCCTGGGACTGGTCAGTTAGCCTGCCAACCGCCAGCATCGATCAGGGCTTCACCACCGGCTTCATCGGCGACTACCAAGGCCTCGCCTCGGGCCCGAACTACGACTACCCCTTCTGGGCGGCCACCACGGACCTGGGGGACAATCCGGACCACTCCCAGGAAGTGTTCGTGGCCCGGGTCGCGGCCGACCGGGACTACCAGGCCACGGCAACTCCCACCCCGTCGGCGACCCCGTCCCCTACCCTGACCCCCACGGCCACCGCCACCGCGACTCCCACCCCGAAGCCCCGGCCCCTGTACCTGCCGCGGCTGGCCCAGGGCGCGACCGCCCTGTAGTGGCCCAAGGCACCACCAGGACCGATCCTTGAGGCACCCCGAGGCGTGGCGGCCTTCTAAGTTCATCACCCGCGGCGGTCGCCTCCGGGCCAGCCGGGAGCCAGCCGAGGTGCAGCCCACTTCGCGCCTCGTGGTCGACATACTGGCCCGGGCCTACGAGGCCATGCTCCGGGACCACGCTGCTGGCCGCCTCCTGGACCTCGGCTGCGGCAAGGTGCCCCTCTACGGCGTGTACCGGGACCTGGTGGACCGCTGCTACTGCGTGGACTGGGAAGGGACCTCGCATCCGAGCCCCCACCTCGACTTGGCCACCGACCTCAACCGCGGCCTGCCCCTGCCCGACGGCGCTTTTGACACCGTGCTGGCCACCGACGTGTTGGAGCACATCGCCACTCCCCGGGCGTTGTTCCGCGATGTGGGGCGGGTCCTGGCCCCGGGCGGCAAGCTGCTGGTGGGCGTCCCCTTCCTCTACTGGATCCACGAGCAGCCCCACGACTACTACCGCTACACCGAGTTCGCCCTGAAGCGAATGGCCGCTGACGCGGGCCTCGAGCCGCTGGTCCTGGAGCCCTACGGCGGGGCGGCCGAGGTGGTGGCCGACAT
>CAZXNP010000049.1:0-9657 GCA_964642035.1 uncultured Anaerolineales bacterium
CTAGCCGCAAACGGTGCCTCAAGCCCTGGGTCACGGCAAGGTATGGACCTTGGGGGGCCGGGCAGAAGGCGGCAGTGTATCACGCCAGCGCCAGGGGCCCGGGACGCCAGAAGAGCGGCACCTTGACGGCCGGCAGCGGCGTCGCGTAGGCTTGCCGCCCCCTGCGTCGCCGCCTGCCAGGGTCGCCCCAACTCGACGTCGGGACCGCCGGCCGATGGAGTCAGTGGAAGTGAGCCGGCAGTGCCTGCAACCCATGAGCCCGTTGGAGTGAAGGGCTCGTCAGCCCGACGCGGCGGAGGGTATTCCGATGGCCAAGCTGCTCCCTGAAACCAGGGCCGGAGGGGCATCGCCCCTCCGCCGCCTGAGCAGGTTTGTCCCGCAGCCCAGAGCAGGACTCCTGGTGCTTAGCCTGGCCCTCGTGGTCCTCGGCTGGGCCGCCGCGACTGCCGCCGGCTACGACCTGTCATGGTTCGTCGTGGCCGGCGGTGGCGGCACGGATGCCAGTGGCGGCAGCTACGTCGTGGGCGGCACAATCGGCCAGCCGGCGGTGGGCACTTCCCAGGGCGGCGGCTACGAGTTGACCTCGGGCTTCTGGCCGGGGCTCGGCGCCCCGTCGGCCACGCCCACGGCCACCATGGCCACACCGGGCACCGCCACGGCCACGGCGAGTGCGACCCAGCCGATGACGATCACGACGGCCACGGCCACGTCCCCGGCCCCCACCGGTTCCGCGTCGGCCTCACCGACGTCGGGGGGCGGTAGCCCGACTCCAATCCCCACGGGCACGGGGCCGAGCCCAACGCCGGTGGGACCGTTCCCGACGCCTGATACCGGGGGCGACTGGACCCTCGTCTCTAGAGGCATGTACGGCGGGATCATCGAGGCCCTGGCGGTGTCGCCCCTCTACGCCACTGACGGGACAGTGCTGGCCGGCACCTCCGAGGGCGGCGTATTCAGGTCCACCGATGGCGGTGCGACCTGGTGGGCGGCGAACACCGGCTTGGTCTTCGAGCAGATCCGGGCCCTAGCCTTTTCCCCGGCCTACGCCACGGACCACACCGTCTTCAACGGCGCCCTCCACGGCGGCGTGAGCAGGTCCACCGACGGCGGGAGGGCCTGGCAAGCCATGAATTCGGGTCTGACAACGCGCCACGTGCGGGCCCTGGCGGTGTCCGGCGGATACGCAGCCGACGGTACCGTGTTCGCGGGCACCTCCGGCGGCGGCGTCTTCAAGACCACTACCGGCGGCGTGTCGTGGACCGCCGTCAACACCGGTCTTGCCAATCTCCAGGTGAACGGCCTGGCCATTTCGCCCCAGTTCGCCACAGACGCGACGGTACTGGCGGCCACATGGGGCGGAGTGTTCAGAACGGTTGACGGGGGACGGACCTGGACAGCGGCCAACACCGGCCTCACCGACACCGGGGCCCTGGCCCTCGCCCTGTCCCCGGCCTTCCCTCAAGACCACACCCTGTTCGTCGGTACCCTGGCGGGGGGGGTGTTCAAGTCGGTGAACGGCGGCGACTCCTGGACCGCCGTGAACACCGGCCTGGCGGCCACGGCGATCATGGGCCTGGCGGTGTCGCCCGGCTACGCCGCCGATGGCACCGTGTTCGCGGCCACGGCAAGTGGCGGGGTCTTCAAGTCCACCGACGGCGGCGCATCGTGGGTAGCCGCCAGCGGCGGGCTCTCCACGGGGCAAGTCGTGAGCCTGGCCGCCTCCCCGGCGTACTCCTCCGACGCCACCGTGTTCGCTGGGACCGGCGGCCACGGGGTGTTCAAGACCACCGCTGGCGGGGCCTCGTGGCAAAGAGCCACCGTGGGGATCACCAACGTCTACATCCAAGCCGTGGGCCTGTCGCCGAGGTTCTCCGCCGACCAGACTATCCTGGCGGGCACTGGGCACGCCGGGGTCTACCGGTCGACGGACGGAGGGGATTCGTGGACCGCGGCATCGACGGGGCTGACGGACCTGAACGTGCATGCCCTGGAGGTGGCTCCGGACTTCGCCACCTCCGGCGCAGTCTTTGCTGCCACGGATCGGGGCGGCGTCTTCAAGTCCTCGGATGGGGGCGCCAGTTGGACAGCCGTCACGAGGGGCATGACGGACCTGGAGGTGCGGGCCCTGGCGGTGTCGCCAGCCTATGGGGCCGACGGCACCGTCCTCGCCGGCACCAACAGCGGCAAGATCTTCGTGACCACCGATGCCGGCGCCTCGTGGCGGGAGGCCAGCAGCGGCATGCCGGGCAAGCAGGTGCTGGCCCTGGCAATATCCCCGGCCTTCAGCAGCGACCACACGGCCCTGGCTGGGACCTGGGAGGGCGGCCTGTTCCGCACCAGCGACGGCGGGGCGACCTGGAGCGCGGCCAACACCGGCCTCACCAACCTGAATATCGAGGCGGTGGGGGTGTCCCCGGGCTACGCTTCGGACAGCACCCTATTCGTGGCCACCTCCGACGGTGGGATCTTCCGCTCAACCGACGGCGGCGATGCGTGGGTGCCGTCCAGCACCGGCCTGCCGCACCTCAGCGTCAACAAGCTGGTCGTGCCGGCGAATTTCGTCTCCCGCCGTACCCTGTACGCGGCCTTCACCAAGGTGTACGTGTCGGGGAATGCCGGGGCGTCCTGGGCCAACCTGGGGCGCTTGGCGTGGGGTCGCTACGTCGCGGCCTTGGGGGTGGCGCCGGGGGAGCCCGACACGGTGTTCGCCGGCACCGATGGCCAGAGCCTGTGGCGTTACAGCCAGGGGCGCCCTCGGATCTACCTGCCGGCCCTGCGCCGCGGGGGATAGGATAGGGCGGGCAGAGGGCAGGGAGGCAGGGGGTAGCTGCGCGATGGATGGCGACCCGGGGGACAAGCGAGGCGGCAGACCTTGCATCAGAACAGCCGTTCTAGTATTGTAGGCCTCCGGCCCCCACGGCCGGCCGAGGCGCCGCCGCCCAATGGCCCCAACCACCAAGTACATCGAGCTTCACTGCCACACCAACTTCTCCTTCCTCGACGGAGCTAGCCCGCCGGAGGAACTCCTCCGCCGCGCCGCCGAGCTGCAGATGCCGGCCCTGGCGGTCACCGACCACCAGGGGCTCTACGGAGCGGTGAAGTTCCGGAACGCGGGCCGGGAGCACGGGGTGCGACCCATCTACGGCGCCGAGATAGAGGTGGCCGATGAGGGAGCGGCCGGAGAACACATAGGCGCTGGGGCTGGCCACCTGACCATGCTGGTGCAGTCCGCCACCGGCTGGTCAAACCTGTGCCGCATGCTGAGCCACGCCGGCTTCGCCGGCGCCAAGCACACCCGGCCCGTCCCATGGTCCCTCCTGGAGAGGTTCTCCGATGGCCTCATCTGCCTAACGGGGTGCCTCGATGGGGTCTTGGCCACCCCCGCCCGGCGGGCCGACAAGGAGACCACCCTTGCCCGGGGCCGCCGTTTGAAGCGAATCTTCGGGATGGATCATTGTTATGTCGAGTTACAGCGGCACCTCGCCGGGGGCGACAAGCGCCTTAACGCCACCCTCCTGGCCCTGGCCCGGCACCTGGGGCTACCCGTGGTGGCCACCAACAACGTCCACTACGCCACGGCCGAGGGGCTGCCCCTCCAGCACGTGTTGACCTGCATTCGCCACCTCACGACCCTCGACGCGGCGGGGAGCCTGCTGTACGCCACCCCCCACCGCTACCTGAAGAGCCCGCGAGAGATGGCGGACCTGTTCAGCGACCTGCCGGAGGCCGTGGCCAACACGCGGCGTATCGCCGACGCCTGCGCCTACGAGCTGGACCACTCCCACGCCCGGCTGCCCGACTTCCCCGTCCCCTCCGGCGAGACACCCTTCAGCTACCTGACCGACCTCGCCTACGCCGGGCTGCGGCGCAAGTACGACCCGGTGACGCCAGCGGCCATGGCCCAACTGGCCCGGGAACTGGCCCTGATCGAGAAGAACGGCCTGGCGGAGTACTTCCTCGTCGTCCGGGACATCTGCCGCTTCGCCCAGGAAGAGGGCATCGTGGGTCAGGGCCGGGGCTCGGCGGCGGGGTCAATCGTGGCCTATACCCTTGGCATCACCGCCGTCGACCCCATTGCCCAGGACCTCCTCTTCGACCGCTTCCTATCGGAGGACTCCCACGCCACCCCCGACATCGACGTCGACTTCGCCGCCGACCGCCGGGAGGAGGTCATCCAGTACGTGTACGGCCGCTACGGCGCCGAGTACACGGCCATGGTGGCCAACGTGGTCACCTTCCGCGCCCGCTCGGCGGTGGCCGACGTGGGCAAGGTCCTGGGCTTCCCCGCCGACCTCCTGGCCAAGGTGCGGGAGGCCCTCTACACCCGTTCCGCCGATGAGATCGCCCCGGACCTGGCCGAGGCCACGGACTTCGCCGGCAAGCTCACCCACCTACCGTGGCGGATGCTGCTGGACCTGTGCGGCCAGATCTCCGGCTACCCCCGCCACCTGTCCATTCACAATGGCGGCATGCTCGTGACCGGCGAGCCCCTGGCCGGCCTCGTGCCCTTGGAACCGGCCACGATGCCGGGGAGGGTGGTGGTCCAGTGGGACAAGGACGACGTGGAAGACGTGGGCCTCATCAAGATCGACCTCCTGAGCCTGGGCACCCTGGGAATGGTGGCCGAGGGCTTTCAGCTCGTGGCCGACCGGGGCGGCCCCGCCCTGACCATCGACACGGTGCCCCAGGAAGACCCGGCGGTGTACGAGATGCTCCACACCGCCGACGCCATCGGCTGCTTCCAGGTGGAAAGCCGGGCACAAATGAGCCTGCTGCCCAGGATGCGGCCGTCGTGCATGAACGACCTCATCGTGGAGGTGTCCTTGATCCGCCCCGGGCCCATCGAGGGAGGCATGGCCCAGACGTACCTCACCCGCCGTGACGGCGACGAGGAGGTGGCGTATTGGCACCCATCCCTGGAGCCGGTGTTGAAGGAGACCCTCGGCGTCCTGGTGTACCAGGAACAGGTCATCAAGGTAGCCATGGTCGTCGCCGGTTTCACCGGTGCCCAGGCCGACGGCCTGCGGCGCTCCATGAGCCGCAAGCGGGGGCTGGAGGAGCTGGAGAAGTGGCGTGACAGCTTCGTGGCCGGCGCCGCCGCACGGGGCGTGGCCGAGGAGGATGCCCACCACATCTTCGACCACCTCCGGGGCTTCGCCTCCTACGGCTTCTGCAAGAGTCACGCCGCGTCCTTTGCCCGCATCTCCTACACCACGGCGTGGCTCAAGTGCTACTACCCCGTGGCCTTCTACTGTGCCCTCCTCAATGCCCAGCCCATGGGTTTCTACTCCGTGGAAGTCGTGCTACAGGACGCCAAGGCCCACGGCATCGCCCTCCATCGCCTGGACGTGAACCGCTCCCGGGCGGAGTGGTTCATCGAGGGGGGCTCGGGCCTGCGGGTGCCCTTCACCCGCCTCAAGGGCCTGGGGACTCCCATGGCGGAGGCCATCGTGGCGGAACGCACCGCCCGGGGACCCTTCGCCAGCCTGTGGGACTTCGTGCGCCGGGTGCGCCCCTCCCGGGCCATCGCTGAACGCCTGATCACGGCTGGAGCATTCCAGGATCTGTCCCAGTCCTCGGACCGGCGCCATCTCCTCTGGGCCCTGGGGGAAATGCGCTGGGACGCCGGCCCCCTGGACCTGCCGCCGGTGGTCCTCGACGCCCCGCTGCCGCCCACATCTCGGGTAGATGAGGTGGCGGCGGACTACGGCCTCCTGGGCCTGGCCCAGGGGGAGCACCTGATGGCCCTCTATCGCCCCCAGCTCTCGGCCCGGGGGTGCATCACCAGCGCCGAGCTGGGGAACCTCCCCCACGGGGCCGCCGCCCGAATCGCCGGCCGCCTCGAGATCGTCCAGCGCCCGGGCCAGGCCAAGGGCATCGCCTTCGTGTCCATCGAGGACGAGTACGGCTTGGCCAACCTCCTGTGCTATCCGAAGGTGTACCAGCGGTTCCGCCGGGCCCTCCGGGCCTCGCCCATCATCCTGGCCGAGGGCCGAGTGCAGCGCCAGAAGCGCACCCTCCACCTGATCGTGGAGCGCATCACCCCCATAGACGTCGCCAGCGGCGCCACCGGCGTCGAGGCCGAGGACATCCCGGCCCCGGCCAAGGAGTACCAGTGACGGACGGCCAGCGTGACGCGGCCCACGGCCGACGGATGGTCATCCCCCTGCCCAAGCCAGCGGCGCCGCCGGCGTCTCCAACTTGCGCCGTCTGATTCCCCGGGGAAGCATTCCCCCACCGCCCCGGGAGAGCCGGCGGACCACCCTGCCCGAGGAACCAAGCCCATGACCAGCGACCGGATCCAACTCTACGGCGCCCACTGGTGCCCCGACTGCCGCCGCAGCAAGCGTTTCCTGGGCGAGCAGCAGATCTCCTACGACTGGATCGACATCGAGCAGGACGAGGAGGCCCGACACCGGGTGGAGGAGCTGAACAACGGCAAGCGGATCATCCCCACCATCGTCTTTCCCGACGGGGCCATCCTGGTGGAGCCCTCGAACGCCGAGTTGGCGCAACACCTGGGCCTGCGAACCACCGCCGAGCACCCTTTCTACGACCTCCTCGTCGTCGGGGCGGGCCCGGCGGGCCTCACCGCTGCCCTCTACGCCGCCCGGGAGGGGGCCAGCTCCCTGGTGGTTGAGATGGGCGGCCTCGGCGGCCAAGCCGCTGCCACCCAAGACCTGGACAACCTGCCCGGTTTCCCCGACGGCATAAGCGGCACCGATTTCGCCGAGCGCCTGGTGCGCCAGGCACAGCGGTATGGGGTCGAGATCCTTCAAGCCCAGGAAGTGGTCAGCATCGCCAGGCGCCCCGGCAACTCCCGCTGGATCACCACCGGCGACGGCAGCGAGTACGGCGCCTGCGCCATGGTGGTGGCTAGTGGTGCCGAGTACCGGCGCCTGGGGGTACCCGGCGAGGACGACTATACTGGCGCCGGCGTCCACTTCTGCGCCACCTGCGATGGCCCCTTCTACAAGGGCGAGGAGCTGGTGGTGGTCGGCGGCGGGAACAGCGCCGTCGAGGAAGGCCTCTTCCTCACCCGCTTCTCCCCCAAGGTCACCTTGTTGGTCCGGGGCGACCACCTGACGGCCAGCCAGGTGGCGGTGGACAAGATCCTGGCTTCGCCGGCGGTGGAGGTTCTCTTTCGACATGAGGTCCGCGAGATCTCCGGCGCAGGCGGAAAGTTGAAGTCCGTGGCGGTAGAAGACAAGGCCACCGGTGCCACCGAGGTCCTCACCCCCGGGGGCGTCTTCGTGTTCATCGGCCAGCAGCCCAGCTCGGGCTTCCTGGCCGACACCTTGGCCCTGGACAAGTGGGGCTATGTCCTCACCGGTCACGAGCTGGCCCGCTCCGGCGCCGTCGGAGAGGAGATGCCGGCCCTCCTGGAGACGAGCATGCCGGGGGTCTTCGCCGCCGGCGACGTGAGGGCCGGGAGCACCAAGCAGGTGGCGTCGGCCGCCGGGGAGGGGGCCACCGCCGCCCTCCTGGTGCGGGAGTATTTGCGGGCGCACTGACCCTCGTCGCCTGGGGGCAGCGGGCTAACGTCGTGACCACCCGTAGTGTATGCTGGCGCGACACCAACCCGTCAGCGGGCAGCCTGCCGCCCCGCGAGCACCAGGAGGTTACCATGCGCGCACTCGCCGTCGCCGGCGCCGTGTCGGCTGCCATTGCCCTTGTGGCCGTGTCGTCGGCCATCGCCCTGGGGCCCCAAGTTGCCGCGTCCCCGACTGGGATGCCAGCTGCCCCGAGGGGATTCACCTACCAAGGGCGGCTTACCGGCCCTGGAGGCCAGGCCGTGGAAGGACAGGCCAACTTGTCCTTTGAGCTATGGGATGACCCCGTAGCCGGGAACCAGGTCGGCTCGACGGTCACCCGCAACAACGTGACAGTGACGGGCGGGCTGTTCACCACTGACGTGGACGTGCCCCCCGGCGAGCTGGACGGCAAGCCCCTGTGGCTCAGGATCGGCGTCAACGGCCAGTGGCTGGAGCCGCGCCAGGTCCTGAGCCCCACCCCCTACGCCTTCGGCCTAGTGCCGGGGGCTCGGGCGGAGGCAGGCATGGAGGACCCCGTCGCGACATTCAGGAACACGGATATCGGGGTAGCCGTGGCAGCCGAGAGCATCTCGGGCACGGCGGTTGTGGCCACCAGCGAGGACGGAGTGGGCCTGTCGGCCAGCGCCGGCGAGGTGCCGGTGGCCTTCCTGGCCGGCCTGTACGGCATCCTCGCCGCCGGGGAGGACAACGGCGTCAACGCCTGGGGCGGCAAGGCGGGCGGCTCCTTCTTTGGGGCCAACGGCGTGGAGGCCCGCGGCGACAGCCGGGGGGTGGAGGGCACCACCGACGGCCGCCAGGAAGGGGATGCCGGGGTCTTCGGTGAGTCCACCGACCGCAACGCCGACGGTGTCCGGGGTATCGGTGCCCATGGAGTCCATGGCATCGGTTACACCGGGGTGTTCGGCGAGGGCGACGTGGGAGTCGCCGGCGAAGGCCTGGGCGTGGGAGTCGTGGGCCAGAGCACATCCGGCGACGGGGTCGCGGGCATGAGCGATGCCAATGTCGGGGTGCGGGGCACCAGCGGCAACGGCCACGGGGTCCACGGCACGAGCGATTTCGACGCCGGCGTATTCGGCGAGTCCCATGGCGGCTTTGCCTCGGGAGTGGCCGGCGTCGGCGTCACCGGCGTCTTTGGCACCGGCGCCATGCTCGGCGTGTCCGGCTGGGTGACATCCACGAGCGGAACTGGGGTCCTGGGCAGCGCCGAGGGAACACAGAGCGTGGGGGTGGAAGGCATCGCCAATGCCCTCGGCGGCACCGGCATCAAGGGCCACGCCACCTTTGGCGTCGGCGTCGAGGGCGAAGGCGAGACTGGTCTCAAGGGCAAGGGCCTGACCGGCGCGGGGGTCAACGGCGAGGGCGCCATTGGCGTGGTGGGGACCAGCCTCGCGGACGGGCCGGGTGTCATGGGTACCGGCGCCACGGGCGTGGTCGGGGAGAGCTCAGCCGCAAGCGGCGAAGGAGTTCGCGGTGTCGGCACAGGCTCCCTGACGGAAGGAGTGCTGGGGACTAGCGCCAACACCTACGGCGTCTACGGCATGGGAGGCGGCGGCGCCGCCGTGGGGGTGCGGGGCGACACCGGTGCCACCTGGGGGCTTTACACTCCCAACAGCCTGCTGGTGGACGGCACCTGCTCCGGCTGCGACATCGTGCTGCTGGCTGAGAACACCGACGGCGGCACCCTCCAGGTCGGCGATGTGGTGGCCGTGATGGGCATCACCACGGCCCTGGCCGGCCAGAGGCGCCCGGTGTTGACGGTGCGCCGGGCCGTGGGCAATGACCACGGACTTCTGGCCGTCGTGGTGCAGCGGGCAGTAGTCGATGACGTTCCCGCCCGAGGCCCCAAGGGCGAACCCACCAGCGACATGGAGGAAATGCCTCGCTTCTCCCCGGGACCCATCGCCCCGGAGGATCGCCTATACGTGCTGCTCCAGGGCATGGCCCGGGTGCGGGTCGACGCCTCGGCTGGGCCCATCTCCGTGGGCGATCCCTTGTCGCCTTCGGCAGGGTCGCCGTGGCGACTGTCTGTCCGCGCCGGCCACGCCGGCATCGGCGCCCGTGGCCACAGGCTCTCCGCGGCGTGCGCCCAGGGCGCCACCAG
>CAZXNP010000050.1:0-9650 GCA_964642035.1 uncultured Anaerolineales bacterium
CTAAAAGGCTAGAGCCAAGCATTGTAATCATTTCAACTGGTAAACCACCTAACATCTATTACACTTTTCTCAAAGTTTTTAAAAATTTTATAATCTTATCTATAATCTTATTTCTCACTTTATCTGTCCTCCTTTATAAAGCTTCTGTACAAATTTTTGTCCAGAGTTATCAATTAGTTTACCACCTGATTTCATATCTTTTTTAAATTTTTTATAAACATCTGGTTTATTTATAGCTAAATAAATTTTTTGTTTATCAGATTTAAAAGGCATTAGTAACTTGTGTACAAACGAGATACTTCATCATTACCATTATGTCCTATTTGTCCACCACCCATACGTTTAACTTTTTTATTAGGATCATAAACTTTTCCACCATAAGGTCTTTTAACTTTTTTATTAGGATCATAAACTTTTCCACCCATAGGTTTTTTAATCATTCCTCCTGACATAGCTTTCTTTACATTTTTAGAAGTTGTGCCTGGATTATTTTTACTACCACTAGGTAAAGTTTTATAGATAAAGTTTGCTTTTGTTTTTTTCTTTTTATCAATAATATTTCCTAAAGCAGATTCAACATTTTGTTTTGTTGCATTAGGATAATCTTTTTTAAATGCTTGGTATAAAGCTGCACCGTCTTTATCTTTATTTTCTGTTAACCATTTACCAAGTCTAATTTTAGCTCCACCTTCTTTACCTTGTAAAGGTCTTGTTTTTTTAGCTACAGGTTTTTTAGCTACAGTCTTTTTAACAGTAGCTTTTTTAGGAGTAGCTTTTTTAGGAGTAGCTTTTTTAGTTGCTTCTTTTAATTTTGTAGAACCTGCACCTGCTCCACCTGTAGTAGCTTTAGCAACAGTTTGTTTTGTAGTTGGCATAAAAGCCATCATTTTATTTCCAACTTTTACTTTATTTGGATCTACAAATTTAGCTAAAGAAGCTTTTAAAGTTGCTTTAGTACCACCTTTTTCTGCAGCAGCTTTCGCTATCTGTTTAGGAGTAGCTCCATCTTTTAACATATTTGTAATCATTTTTCCAAAAAATTTCATTTACTTAACTCCTATATTTGGGACTTCTTTTAATTCAGTTTTAAAAGATTGTCCTTGTGGGTATGTTTCATTAACTACTGCATCTTCAATAGGACCATGAACATCAGGACCTTTGCGAGCAGCACCGTAGCCTTGACCTGTAGGTTTACCTGTTATCTTTGGTAAATCAGCAGGATCTTGTAATAGTGTATTTGGTCCTGGCATTATCTTCTCCTTTTAAGTTTAGTTTTCTTTTTCTTCTTTTTAATATTTGGTTTTATAATTTGTTGTCTTATATTGGATCTACTTATTGTCATTATTGAGATCCTTGTAGTATAGTATCTGGTCCTCCAACAGGATTTCTAGGAGTTTCCATATCATCTTGTCTAGTTCTTCTAGCTTGATTACGTAAACCATCTATAGAATTTTTATACTGTGCTTCCCATGTTTGAGCTACATCCCAATTTTTCATAAAGAAATTTGCTTCAAACATACATCTATAAAATAATGCATTGTAACAAAACTCACTATAATAATTTGATGGAGCTGCTGACGTTAAAGATGTAGGTCTTGCAACTGTTTGAATTTCTCCTGTAACAGTAGATGCAGGAGTTGGTACTATATAAATCTGTGTATTATTTTTTCTTGCATAGTATCTTGGAGTACCTGTAGATGCACTAGCATATGGAAAATAATCTATTGCATACTCATAAGTTCTTTGTAATAAATTTGTTTTAATACTTGAAGCACTTGTTGTATAGTTTACATTCCTTATTATTCTAGTACCTGAAGGTATAGATACAATAGGATTACTAGCTGATAATGTAATAGTTGTAAATACATCTAATCCAAAATCATCTAAATCTTTTGTAAGTTGTAGTTCAGACTTATTTATAAAATAAGGTATTTGATCTGTAAATTCTGTTGAATCATTTTCAGCAGTATTTTTTATATCGGTTACTAAGTATGAGTATGTTGACATTTATTATCCTACAAATAAAGTTACACTACCTGCATCTGGTGTAGAAATACTAACTGTTCCACTACATTTAATACCCATTTCCCCAAAATACATATCTGATTCTGCAGAAGCACCTACTTCATATATTATTTTTGCTCCTGATTGATCTCCAATAGTAACTACTCCTGCTACAGTAGAATAGGAATGAACACCAATTATTCTGGTTGTATTGGTGGTACTAATAATATCTCCATCTCCACCTCTTTTATTAATAGCTTTAATATTCGTTGCCATATTTTTTCCTCTAAATCTTTAGAGGGAGAATAATTTCTTACTCTCCCTCAATACTAATTAAGCTCCAGCATTTCCATACCAACCTCTCCAATCAGAAACACCGAAAGAATATCTTTCACGTGCTTTAAATCGAAGATTGCCAGTATCGAAATCTGGTTCCATTTTAGTTTGTAATGGTGTTCTCACAAACATTTTTGTACCATTAGGTACATCAGTTTTTACGAACCATGCATTAGTGTCAGAGAATCTTCTATTAATATAGAAGCCCTCTGGAACCATACCCATGTGACGAGTAGCATTAATTCTATTCGCTAATACACCAACAGTATTTGCTACTGGTGCAGGGTATCCTCCTGTTTGGGCAGTAATATTAGTAGATCCTGGTGATCCTAATACTTGATCAGCAGTTGCCCATAAATCAGTAGGGATATGTAAAGAAACTGCACTTGCTCCCACTAAAATACCTCGATCATCTTTGATCTTTTGTATTTGGGTAATTGCACTTTCTAAAGAACCTTCTGATAAATCAGCTCCTGTTCCTGTGTTTGTTTGGTTACCGTCACCTACTGTTGGGTGTGCTGCACTAAAGAATGCAACTCCATCACCAATAGCATGAGTTCCAGCTCCAAAACCATTATTATACAAATTAGCAGCTTTTACTTGCTTAGTATTTGCCATTGCTCGTGCAAGACCTTTAGCACGTAACTTAGCGAAAGTATCATAGAGGTTGTCCTCCATTGCTTCCTCAGTTACAGCAAAAGCTAATGCAATAGTTTCAGCAGTATACCTTGCAGTATAACTTTCTGATGCATCATCATATACAACGGAAGCACCTTCGCCTTTTACAGGTGCATTACCAAATCCAGTAAATAGAACTTCTTCTTCAAAAGCTCTGTCTGAATTTTCTACGTCATATAATGGTTCATGTTCATTGTTTACTTCACCGTACTCCAATCCAAAGACTGCATTTAGTCCAGGAAGGAGTTCTTTACTTATACTAGCTCTATTTATAGCCATAATTTATTATCCTTCTCTATTAAGCAGTTGAGACTGTAGTTGTGACATAATTGTCAAAGTGATTATTTAATTTTACTTCATACCAAGGATATGCATCTGTTTTACCAGAAGCTGCACTTGTTCCAAAACCAGTATCCCAAGGTGCTCTACGTATTACACGTAAATTACTTTCGGCATCTGTTGGACCAGAAGCAGTCATTACATAAGCACTATTGCCAGTTTTAGTTGAGCCTGTACCTGTTGCCCAAGGAAAATTAACAGGTTTACCGTTCATTCCTTGTACTGTAGATGCAGTCACAGTTGCGTCTGCTTGTATGAAATATGTTTGGTTTGGATCTCTAGAGATATGTATTTTTATATCTGTAGCTGTTGTTCCATTGGACCAATATTTACTGAATTTTTGACTTCCTTCAGAGTCTACGTAGCTTATACCTTGAAAAACTCCTATACACTTGTCTGAAGCATCAGCAGGAGAAGGAGCTACAGTTGAACTCGCATAAGCAATGAGAGGATCACCTGTATATAAATTTCCTATACCTGAAGATGGTACCGTTACGTCTGGTCTCCATTCAATAATATCAACACCAGTAGAATTAGATCCAGAACCTTCTTTCCTCGCTAGTACAAGACCACGAGGTGCATTTACACTTGCCATAAGATTTCTCTCCTAATTTTAAAAGAAAGACTAATCCTGAAAATTAGGCTGTCTTCCTTTGATTATGGTTGATTTACTATTATTAGAAATTGGCATATGAGAAGTATTGTTGCCTTTCATAAGTTGAGCATTTACAGCATCAACCATATCGCTACTTTTTTTCTCATAGAATTTCTGTCTCGCTACAGCACGACCTACAGGCATTTTTGCCAAGGCTAAGTCTCCACGACTGACTGTTCCGTTGTAACGACCATCTTCTCTCACGAAAGAAGTTGAAGCCATATCAGGAACTTCACTAGGTAAAACAAATGTCCATCCTTCTGCTTCTCGCTTTCCTACATTGGCAATGTCATCATTTCCTCGCATGCTAACTCTAATCCAACGTAGTCTCATTCCTTCTGCTTCAAATTTCTTTTCAACAGATTTAGGAATATCTAAAGCATTAGGCTCCTCGAATGTCCATTCTTCTTCTCTAGTATTAAGTTCTCTTTGTTCTTCGGTACGTGATTTTACTCGTGTATTTGTTGTTTTCATGTATTTTCTCCCACGTTATTAAACAGTTGTATACTCACCGTCAGCTTGAACGGTTTTTTGTTTTTCTTGAGCATACTTTTCAAGAGGTATTCCCCATTTTTGAGCTAACCTTACATCTTCTTTTGTAAGCTTAATCTTATTCTTGGAGCTTCGAGAAGTACGTGAGCTTCCTGAAACCACTTGAGCAGGTTTTGACGTTTCTGCAGTACGTTCTTTTGGAGCTTCTCCTTTAAATTTATGTGGAAAAGCTGCTTCCATTCTTTTATTGATTTCATTATAGAAATCAGAATCACTAGGATCATAACCTTCAGCTTTTAATTCAGCATCTATTGCTAAAGCTGAAGCAGTCATTACTCTATCAGGACCAAACCATTCATTATTTGCAGCCCATTCTTCAGCTTTTGGATCTGGACCTTGTTGTACAGGCTGTTGAGCTGGCATAGGTTGTTGTGGTTGTGGTGTATTTTCTATCTGATATTTTGTTGCTCCTAATGTTTTTAAATCTATCTGTGCTTCATTTAAAGCTTCTTGAGCTGCTAAAAGTTTTTCTTTATTACCACCTTCAAAAGCTTCTTGATATGATGCACGTGCTAAAGTTATTTTATCATTTAATTGTTTCTCAGTAGATTCTATATTAAGCTTATTTAATTTATTAGATTCTAAATCTTTATGATATAAATTTGCACGTAAATTTTCTTGTTCTTTAATGAGCTGTTGTATTTGCTCATCACGTTCTTTTCTTTGTCGAATTAATTGTTTAATTCTTCTTTGAGCACCTTTTGTTTCAATACCTTCTAATTCTTTAGGAGGTTCTTCTACAGTTTTATTTGTACTTTCTACTTCTTCTTTTTCAAATAATTCTGTTTGCTCTTCTGTTTTTGTTTCTTTCTCTTCTGTTTCAACAGGCGAAGCAGCTTCAACTTTTTCATCTTCTTCACCTTCTACTTCATACTCTACTTTATTTTCTTCTTCTTTTTCTGGAACTTCTACTTCATTCCATTCTTCTTTTTGTTCTGTTGCCATTTTTAACTCCGTTGTTTACGAGACAATCGTTCTTACGTTTTTGTTATTATACTATATGTACTGTACGTTATACAAGTTTTAACTTGATAATTTTGTTAAATTAAAAGTTAAATCTAAATCTTTTGGATCTTCAACTTTCATCATAATCTGATCATCAAATAATAAAATTAAATGTACTCCTTTATAGTATAGCTTTGTACCTGCATGTTTACCATAACAAACATAATCTCCTTCTTTACACCAAGCTCCACTAGGAAACTTATCAACATCTTTGTAAGCTAAGTCACCAACAGCTAAAACTTTTCCAACTGTTGTTAAATAAGCCATATCTTCTTTTGTTGAGTTAGGTAAAAGAATACCACCTTTTGTTTCTGACTTAATAGAAACTGGTCGTATTAAAAGATTAAATCCTGGTAATTCAGGTAATACTTTAGGATCAGCTTTCTCTTCTGCATCTGTAATCCACAGATCGTTTTTCAAAGCTCCTCCCATTTGTGCTTGTTGCATTAATCGTCTTCCTTATTTATTTTTTCATGTAAGTCTAATATTTGTTGTTTAGCCCACTCTATTCCTTGAATAGAACCAACTACTTGTTTATAATGAGGAAAGTCTTCAACTTGTCCAGTACCTAGATTTTGCTGTAGTCTTTGAATTTCCTCGTTATAAAATCTTATAAGCTCGTCAAACATAAATTAAATTTCTGCACAAGCATAACAATTAATTTCAAGTCCTACAGATACTTCTTTAATAATAGGTTGTTTCCACATAATTATTCTCCTTAAATATATAGTGTGCTTTTACGAGTTGATTTAATTGGTTCTGGATATTTATAAGTATCTTCAGGATATTGATTTACCACTCCTCTATGTGGCATCTCACCTACAGATCCATCACCAACAGGTTTTGAAGTCCAGTCTCCATAATCTCTACCAAAATTATTTTGATGTTTTGGTTGATTATTTTTCATCATTAGTCTCCTCCTTTCTCTGCTTTTAAGGCAGCATCTGTTACTAATTTAGCAGTTGTTAATTCTCTATCTCTAGAGTCTTTATCTTCCATCTTAGCAATTTCAGTTAAAAGTTTTAAAGCTGTTTCACCTTCTTTAGATTCAATCTTCGATTCTTCAATAGCAACTTTCGTTAATAGTTCTAAAGATTTCATTTGTTGTTTACTAATTCTATCAGCTTGAGTTTTTTGTTCTTTCATTACATTAGAAACTTTTTTATCAGCAGCTTCTAATAATAATTCATTTTCTTTTAAATCTAATTCTTTTGTTTCTAAAGCCATCTTCGCATTATTAAGAGCAGCATCTACTTTTAATTTTTCTGCTTCAAGTTGTACTTTAGCTTGTTCTAAAGAAACTAATTGTTGTTCAGGTGATTGTACTTGACCTGCAGCCATATTAGCATTTAATACTTGTTGTGCTGCATTAGACATAATTATTTCAATAGCTTCTGGAGTTTGTTGTTCAGGAGGAAGTTGTTCTAAACCAACTCTAGTTAAACCATTCATTTGTTCTTGATATAACATCATAGAATGTTCTTGTATATTAGCTTGTAGTACTGGAGCTACTTTTGCCATAATAGGACTAGCTCCATTTCTAGGATCTTGTAGATAAGCTGTTTTAACTTTAATATGTGCTTCATGGTTTTGACCAGGAAAAGCTTTTATTGGTATTCCTTTAACAGCAGCCATAATATCTGTAACAGGATCTAAAGGTTTTGTATCTGGTTTTGGTGGTAATATTTCTTCAAGGTTTGGCATATTAGCAGCATGAAGAATAGTTCTATTTAAAGCTTCAATATTAAACATACCAGGAGGTGATTGTTGTGCCATTTGTAATGCCATATTTGCTAACATCATTCTATGAGCATTACTTGGAATGTTTGGATCACTTACTGGAATTACATCTATAGTACCATCAAAGTCTTTTTTAAATACAGACTCACTTACGTTTGGAACTTCATATGGATATTGGTTTGGTAAATATTCATAATCTATTCTAGCAAGAATTTTAAATTCATCTCTTTGAGATTTATGTAATCTTTTATGAACACCTGAAAAGAATTTACTTGAAGCTTCTAATAAAGCCATTGTTGTTCCAACAGGACCATAAGATGCTGCGTCAGAAACTATTTGTTCTGTACTGTCAGCAAACTTTTGTCCTGCATCTGTAACAAATTGAAGCATCTGATATAATGTGTTTGACGGTTCTTTATATGGAAGAGGAACTATCGCTTTGGAAAGATCTATACCAGTTGCTTCAATCTCTTTAAATTCTCCAGGAGCTATTGGATCATTATCTCCAACGACTCTAACTCCTTTAGCTTTAAATCCACCAGGTAAATTAGCAAACTGTCCTGCATCTATTAATGATCTCATAGCTGCTGTAGCACTCATAGTTAAATTACCTAAGAAATGCATAAGTCCTAAACCATAAAAACCAAATCCAGGTACAAATTTATAATGTACAAAGTGACTTCTTTTTTGTTTGGTGTCATCATCAGGAGAATAATTTCTACGTATACTTAATACACTTCCTGATTGTTCTTCTACTGTAATAATATATGGATGAGCTTCATCATCATCAGCCATAGAATCTTTTATATTTAAATGTGCATGTTGTTCTAATAAAACATATTGAGAATCATTATCTCCTGCTGGTGCTATTCCTAATATAGTATCTACTTTTTCAGCAAAACTTGTTATTGGAGTTGATGAAGGTTCTGCCATTTCAGCATCTACATAAATTTCTGAAGCTATATCTTTTTGTAAGTCTACTGCATTTTTGTAAATAACATGAGTATATCTATCAGCATTTCTTAAATCTGTTGCATAGTATGAAACATAGAATTGATCAATAGGAACAAATTCAGAGCAAGGTCTTTTTAATGTTGCATCATAATAAACTTTTTTAAATGCTGATCCTATTAATGGTAAATGAAATAACATTCTTTCAAACTCATCAAAGTATTCAGGCATTTGTTCTGTTACTTGATAGTTCATAAAGTTTTGTACACGATTAGCTTGTTGTTCTTTTTCAGGAGTTACATCTCCAAGTATTTGAGATTTAACAGGACCTCCTGGAGGAAATAATTCTTGAGATGCTTTAGCTTGGAATTTTACAGCAGACTCTATTAATAAAGGATGTACTGCTGTACATGCACCTTCAAATGGTTCTGATGTTTCTTGTATTTTTAATCCTAATAAATCAAATCCTCTTTCAAACATAGATTCCCATTCAGCACGAGATTCTTTATCAGCTTGAAACTTTTCTCTAACATCATGTGAAATTTCTGCTAAGTCTTCTTCATCTAAATCTTCAACTAAGTTAGCATAGAACTCTGCAGTTTCTGGTTCAGGATTCATTTCAACAGACATAGATGAGAAATCTACAATAACTCCTCCATCTTCTACTGGTTCAAACGATACACTTTGTTCTTGAATTTCATCTGCATCTTTTTTATTTGTTAGTTCAATAACATTAGTTACTTCTTCTGGTATTTGTTCAAATGGATTCTTTTCTGTTGCCATTATATTGCCCTCTGTAAATTATAGCTTTTATAAGGATCTCTATTAACAGGACCTATATCAACTTTCATTTCTGTATCAGCCATTTGTTCGGCTGCTTGTCTACGTTGTTGTTTTAATAATTCTTCTTGATTAACATCACCTGATAACATTAAAGGTATACCTCTTATTGCTTTACCAACAAATCGTAAATCGTCTTTAATATTTCTAATAGGTTTTTCTTTAGCTTTAGGTTTTACTTCTTCTACTACTTTTGCTTTTTGTATTCTTGTTTCATCTGATTGTATTTGTGGAGCTGTTGATGCTTTTGGTTTTGTTCCTTTATATTTATCATATAATTTTTCTGTTACTTTTTGTCCTAATTTTAAACCTGCTTTAGCTGCTGCATTTTTAAATTCATCTTGAAATAATTTAAAACCTTCTTGTTTCATATCAGGATCAGCAGGTCCTTCTCTAAAACCTGCGAAATTCATTATAGGATCACTAAATGAATGACTAAATAAATCATTTGTAAGTTCATTTCTTTCTTCTTGAATTAATTCAAATGTTAATCTATCTATTGCTTCTTCTTTTTGTTCTTGCGTTGAATTAGGACTCTCTATCAAATCAT
>CAZXNP010000051.1:0-9636 GCA_964642035.1 uncultured Anaerolineales bacterium
CCTACCAAAATATTGTTTTACTATTTCAGGGTGTTCTCGCAAACCTGAATCCATATCCATGAAAATAACACCTTGGCTCTCTAAATCATCCCTAATGGAATGATAAATAGACTCGCTTTCGTATTGTGCAGTTAAGCCTCCTAACCATTTCTGTTCGGCTTCTGGAATGCCCAATGCATCAAAAGTCCGTTTGATTTTATCAGGAACTTGGTCCCAATCTTGTTGGTTTTCTCCAGCAACACGAAAATAGCAAATATCATTAAAATCCAAAGTATTCAGTTTTTCAGTATTTCCCCATTGAGGTGTAGGTCTGTTGATAAAGTGTTGGTATGCTTTAATACGAATATCAGTCATCCAATCAGGCTCATTTTTGTAATTAGAAATAGCCCTCACTACCTCCTCTGATAGCCCGTCATGAAGTTCATAACTGTCCATCTGAATCACTGTATCCACACCCGCAATGCGAGTGGTATTGGCTGGCCTTAACTTTCTAATTCATCAAGGATTCCGTCACCGTCATCGTCTGTGTCAATGTGGTCTGGAACGCCGTCATTGTCGTGGTCGTATTGACCTGTGGCATCATTACCGTCATTGTTTTCAAACCAGTCAGAGAGTCCATCGTTGTCGTCATCGGTATCAGTAGCATCCCAGATTCCATCGTTGTCGTGGTCGTAGCGATAATTGCTCCATGCGCCACCTACCTCATCAACATCCAAAATGTTATCGTTATCGTCATCCACATCTACGGAATCGTTCAATCCATCATTGTCGTGGTCCCTGCTTGCATCTGAACCGTTTTCATATTTATCGTCCCAATTATCAATTCCGTCATTGTCTATATCATAGTCAAATCGGTCTGCGATACCATCGTTATCATGGTCGTAAATATCGGTGTTATCATTTCCATCTGTGACTTCCTCTCTATCATCTATACCATCGCCGTCAGCATCATCGTCTTCGTGGTCGTCAATGCCGTCATTGTCGTGGTCCATAGGTGAATCGTCTTGGGTGTCGGGAATCCCGTCATTGTCATCATCGTTGTCTAAGTCATCGGGAATGCCGTCACCATCGTTATCAACATCGCCATTTTGGTCTTGATTATCCAATTGCTGACCTTGTTGCTGGTCGTTTTGCTGACCTTGTTGGCCTTGCTGACCGTTCTGGGTTTGACCTTGCTGTTGTTGGTTCTGTCCATTTTGGCCTTCGCCTCCTTGGTCTTGTTGCTGTTGTTGGCCTTGTTGCCCACCTTGTTCTCCGCCATTCTGTTGTTGGCCTTGTCCATTATCTTGTTGCTGACCTTGCTGACCTTGTTGGCCTTGTTGCCCTTGCTGTCCTTGTTGTCCTTGACCGCTTTGTTGTCCTTGCTGACCTTGCTGACCTTGTTGGCCTTGCTGCCCTTGGTTTCCTTGTTGGCCTTGTTGTCCTTGACCTTGACCTTGGCCTTGACCTTGGTTTTGTCCTTGGCCTTGTCCTTGTCCTTGTCCTTGACCCTGACCTTGACCTTGACCTTGCCCCTGTCCTTGACCTTGACCTTGACCTTGCCCTTGTCCCTGACCCTGACCTTGGCCTTGTCCCTGACCTTGCCCCTGTCCTTGTCCTTGTCCTTGTCCTTGACCTTGGCCCTGTCCTTGACCTTGGCCTTGACCTTGGCCTTGTCCCTGTCCTTGTCCTTCGCCTTGTCCATTATCGTTGGATTCTCCACCGCCTTCGGTGCCGCCGTTTCCAGACCCTGCTTCGGAATCTTGATAATCGGGGTCATAGGCATCTGGGATACCGTCACCGTCACTATCTGAATATTCTCCATCGTTAGGGTCGTTTGGGTAGGGGTCACTACCATCGGGGCGACCATCTCCATCTGTATCGGCAGAATTTGGATTCGTGCCTCTTTGGTATTCTTGTAAGTTGGTTAATCCATCACCATCGGGGTCTGCATTCGCATCTCCGCCGTTAAGTGGGTCCAATCCATTGGCTACTTCCCATCCATCGGGTAAGCCATCATTGTCCGTATCTGGATTATTAAAATTCGTTCCATGCTGTTGTTCTTCAGCATTGGTTAGTCCATCTCCGTCCCAATCTGCTCCACCATCTGATGGGTCTAACGGGTCGGTTCCATCTGCTACAACTACACCTGCGCTCATAGCAAGCATAATTGCTGTCAGAATTGTTATCATTACATTTTTGAGTTTATTTTCTTTGTTCATCATTTCCTATTCACTGTTTTCATTCATAGAGAACCCACTGTTCCCTCTATGTATGTATACGTATCTCTTTCTATTTAAGATTAACGGGTGCGTGATTACTCGCCTGTGGAGTCGTCATCGTTGGGTAAATCGGTGGTATTCTGCTCTTCCGCAGGGATTTCTGCTGCTGCAACAGACCTAATTTCAATTGAATATACCTTTCCGTTAAAGCGTAGTGTGATGTCTGCTTCTATATCTTCCTTCTTTTCAAGGTCTTGTGCAACGGCCTCTAATTCTTCAATTAAATTTCGCAAAATGGCTCCCATATTCTTCTGGGGTGTGATTCTATTTTGTGGTATAAAATGCTCATCATACAGATTTCTCCATATATTTCCAAACCAATAGTCTTCGGGCTTCATGGTATTAACTACTTCCTTTACCTATTTAAGATTATTTAATTTTCTTCCCAGCCATCAGAACCGTAGTTATCGTCACCCGTCCAACTTATGGTAAGTTCAGCAGTTATGGAAACAGTGATATTGGCTTTTGGGTCATCTACTTCAACTTCTAAATCTTCTGAATAACTTGCATTTCCAGATTCCTCACCATCTAAGTCTATATCATCTATCCAATCTAAGCCTTCTATCCACTCCTCTACGGCGTTAGTTATGTATTCATTAGAGTATTCAGAAAAATCATAAGTAAATTCTCGGCTTATGGTTCCAAGAGGCCCTTCAATGTTTGTTACTTCCCAACGATAATAAATTTCAAAATCTCTGGTTTTCGTGACTCTTTTTCTATACTCTTTTTCGGTCCATTCTTCGTCCTCTTCAGAATATATGTCATCTGATGTTGCTTCAAAGTATTCTCCCATATAGGTATCAATGCTGTATTCTAACTCATCTATCCGATTGGAAATGTGACTACTTTTCCTCACTAAATTTCGTTTAAGTTCCTCGCCGTAAGGTGTCATGGGAAGTTGTTCGGCAAGATGAATAACTTCTAAATAGAGGTTGGTTAAAAATGCATAATCCGTAGAAGTCAAAACTCCACTATTATCTATCCAATTCAACATTAAGACGCTTTCGCTTTCGGCTTCCATTAACTATGTGTTTATTTTTCGCTATTTGAAGTTTGCCTAATTTCCACGGGGCTTTTCATGAATAATATGTAATTCAGTATCTGGATTCCAAAACTCGGAATACCAACCTTTTACTTTACCCGTAGAAGAAATTCTTAACTTTCTACAAGAGCAAATAGCCCAACCATGTTCGGGCTTTCCTACCCACTCTTGACAACTATAACATCTTAAATCAAAAGTCATGTTATATCTTAGAGGGTCTGACTATTTAATTCTTCGGAATGTTTCTTCAAAGAGTTTTTCATCTTCAACATAGGCCGTATCTGGTGAATAAACCATACGAGAAACTCTTTTTTGGCTGCGTCCATCGTCAAAACCTTGATTATATGCTAAGTTATATGCAGTGGCTGGGGTTTCAAACTTTAATTTCTTAGATGCTTCTTCAGGAGTAATATCTTTATCTTTTTTCAACTTACGGGGAACATGGGGCTTTCCACTCATAGTCCTTACACGACCTTTCATAGATTGTTCAGCATTCATACCGAAAACATCTCGCCAGAAATTTCTCCTAACTCCACTTTCGGCTTTATCTCTGCTCATCCTTCCCTTAGATTTCGGGCGTAAATAACCTCTGGCTCTGGCTCGGCGTATTGCACTGGAGGTTCCAGTTTCTGCCTCAAAGCCCATGTATTTCAGTCGGAGTGGAATAACTACGGTAGCATTACAAGTATCACAACACCTTCCTGCGGAATATGGTAAATAAGGTTCAGGATTATGGCCGTAGCCCATAAATGAGATTCCACAAATACAACATTGGTCGGGAACTATCATCTCTGATTCAAAAACTACATCATCAAACTGTTCATCATCTACTTCTAATGCAAAATGGACGCTCAATCTTTTATCACTTGGATTAAACTCGGACTCAAAAAAAGTCATCTCTCCATATTTCTTCATTACTGCTTCTAAGTCGCTGATAAAATCATTGTAATTTCCTTCGGCGGAATATGGCTTCAATCCCCAAACATTACGCTTCCATGATTTGAAGCCTTTGCGTATTCGGTCCTCTCCGACTCCATCATGAATGTTTGCGGCAATATCTCTTAATTCATCACCATCATTATCTACTAAGATTCTACCTGTTGTAAATCCTGTGTCATCGGATTCTCCCTTAGAAAATAGGAACATAGCAGGTTCTCCCTCTACGCTTCCAGTCACTAATGCGTGAGTTGTATCTTCTGCTTCAAAATCACTGTGCGGAAAGTAGTAAGAATGCTTGAGGCTTTCCCATGCAGGGTGTCCGACCCAAGTGACATCTAATTCGTCCCAATCTTCGTCCCCTACATCAAGGATTTCGTAAGACCCTTCTTCAATACAGCCCCTAATCGCTTCTTCCCAATCGTAGTCCTCCCATGAATCATCGGGCCAAATGTTCATTTTTCCGTCATGTTCGTTCCAATCACCATCGGTAACTGCGACAACCTTTATTGGAAGTTCCACCATATCGGTTTCTGCACCAAAGGATTCTGCTGCTAAAACATTAGATTTCTTGCCGAGGGCGTAAATGGTGCCAGCCGATAACAAAGTCATGGCTCCAATAAAATATCCAAATGATTTTGGACCCGGCATTTCGCCTGAATAGGTGCTTTGTAGGACTTCATAGCCCATGACTCCGCTATATCCAATCAAAAAACCTGCAACTGGCGTAAGAAGGTTCATGCCAACTTCTTGTGGCTTCGTCTATTTAAGCATTGCTTCTGCGTTCTTCAGCGTGATGCTTACGATGGCAATTAGAACAAAGCAGTTGTAATGTATGGGCTTTATTCAACAAAGCATCCCAAGAGTAATCAGTAATCTGCTTATGTCTGTTGTCTTTGTATGATGGGTCGGTGTGATGAACATCTAATACTTCAGGGTCATCTACGGGACACCTTTCACATACGCCTCCCAGACGATTGAGTAGCCATTGTTTTTTCTCAAGCCTTAAACTTCTTTTGTTCGCAACGGCTTTTCCAACTAAATTTTTTGGCTCCTTGTTTTGCCGATACCAAACCTTGTTATATTCTTTCATATATTGCTTCTTCTTCTCTGGGTCTGCATAAGGCATGGCACCTGCTTGTCCTTCCATCTATTTAAGATTAAGTATTCAAGACCCTGCATTTTCTCGGTAGGCTTCTCTGATTGCTTGTAATTGTCGGGTTTCTGATAAACGGCGTTGTAATCGGTAATTGAATCCAGTTCCGGGCCAATTAATCAAGTAATGAGTAGTAGTTCGGTTTTGTAAATCTGCTGGTTCTTCCTCAATAGGTCTAAGGGGTGTGTCGGTATCACCCGTGATTTCAATATCTCCAACGGCTTGAATGTTGTTATCTCCTACAACGGTTTGAGTAATGGTGGATTCTTGAGATTCACGAAGGTATTCGGGAATGCTAACTCCCATCTCTTGGAGCCATTGTATTTTTGCATCCGCAGAAGTATATGCTCCTTCTAAGAAATTAACTGCGGCATCGTTGGGCATACCGTTTCCCCATCCAGTGCCGTGTCGGGCAGGATTGTAATTACTACTGATTTTGGGCATCTCACATCACCGCAGAAACGCCTAAGAGGGCAGCAACGATTCCGGGGAGTGTAGCCATAAGTAATTGCCACCACCTGCTGGTCCATTTTTCCATATCATTTTGAGTATCTTCTATCTTACTTTCCATAACGGCAAGACGGGTTAAGATAGGTGGTTGCCCGTTCCCATCAACAACAACTTTTAACAAACGGGATAAATCTTCCTTGTGATTCATAGACTCCGTTCTAAGTCTTTCTAAATTAATATCGGTGGATTGAGTATTAGCGACTAAGGCTTCCAAAAGAAGTTCTAAGTTTTCGGCTAATTCTTCCGTATTCTTAATTTCCTTGCTCATTCGCTTTCCCCCGAAGTATTGTGAGCAAATGTCGGGCTATTTTCTCGGTTTGAGCATTAGTAACTTGAGTCGTCTTAAAGAAAAACTCCATTTCCATAAGTGAATGTTCAGTGCGCTCAATAAGTGACTCCATGCCTCCCGGCAGTGAATAATAAGCCTCCATAACAATGAATAAACTAACTTGATACTTAAACTTTATCTTAGATGCTCACATCTACGGTATCTGATACTTCTTCGTCAGAATTATCATTAGTTGGTGTAAAATCAATCTCACAAACATCATTATCGCAGAACCTTTCTACAACAATTTCTTCGCCTTTGATACGACCAAAATTGAGTTTTCCTAACGAATTTTTCATCTCTTCATAAGTGATTTTATCAATAGATTCGTAAGGCATTTGAGGGTATGCACCTAACTCTAATTTAGGTAAGAAGGAAACGCCTTTGAGTTGATATTGGAAAATATCAAGAGCGTGGGGCAAATGGGGGCCTTCAACTTCAGGGTCAAATGTTACCGTGCATGAAACTTGATTATCAGCCCAATACTTCTGTGCTAAAGAGGCTAAAGACAATTGCTCCCACATCGTTACCTCTGATACTGTCCGAACTCCTTCGCCTACATCAACTGGGATTTCTACTACTAATGTAGTTTCTTCGGCTCCAAATGCTGGCTCTATTTTGTATCCAGCCTTTTGTAATGGTTGAACTAAGTTAGAGTGTTTTCCTAATCTCATTCTTCGGATGTAGTAGCGAGATTCGGGGAAGTGGATTCCCGGTGTGGCTCCTGCTAAAAGAGAAACTGTTCCTGATGGTTTGATGGAAGTAGTTTTGATGGAACGTGGAATAGCCATCCAATCGGAATATTCCTTATCTAATTTTTGAATGTGTTCATATCCAGTGTCCATCCACTTTTGTAATTCACCTACACTTCGGTTGGCAATAAATTGAGCAATACCACTCATGGAGCAACCTATTCTTCGGTTCCTTAACATTACTCTGTTGGTTTCAGGCCAATGAGTTTTTCCTAATGTGACTGTTTTGGCATACAAGTAAGCATACTTTAGAGTAGTAAGGTAATCTTCTACTGACTCGTGATTGTTGGGGAAGGTTTCAACCAAGCAACATAATTCATAACTTTCCAAAGTTTGTTCTAAACAAGGGTTGCCTCCCATGGCTCGCTGGTCTTTATGATTAGGTGCATCTACCATCCTTCCGTAAGCCCTCATGTTATCCAGCCATGCAAATCCGGGTTCGCCATTATATCGGACTCTCTCGGCTGCACCGTTGTAGTCCATACCTACATTCGCAAAGATAGAATTATTACTGGTCCACCCATACTCGGCCCGATGCGGATTAATCTCATAGTTTTTCAAATCCAAGTATTCTTCTGAATCTGGTTCTCCGAAAACAATTTCTGCTGTTCTTCGCACGTTTCCAGCCACTACACATTTTCCAATCAAATTCATAATATCTACAATGGAAGTGATAGAAAGAGGATTTCCTACTTCACGGTCTAATTGGATTCTTATTTGATTGTGTAGTTCAATTAGCGGTTGAGGTCCAGAGGATTCTCCTCCAAATCCATGGATGGGGACTCCTGCGGGGCGTATTTGGGAATAATCAAATTCCACAACTCCAGTTCCATAGGAATAAGAATCTAAGAGCAACCTAACTGCCTCTACCCATCCTTCACGAGTGTCAGGAATAACATAAGTTTCCATTCTGCGGGTATTATTCGGTCCTTTAAGAATTAGAGTTTCGGCTCCTTTGGTATCAAAGCCTACGCCAACACCAAGCATGGAAGCATCCATGAGGAAACAAAAAGGTTTAGAAAATTCATTGGAAATGTTTTGAGTTGATACGAAGGCACAATTGTTCAGGGCCGCAAACAACCCCTTCTCTTCTGTAATCGGGGTTCCCATGGCCCACAAACCACGCCCCGGTGGTAGAAATTTCATGTTGAAAATTCGGTCATACATCTCTTGTGCTGAATGCTGGGCTTTCCATGCATTCCATCCAAGTCCGTGAGAATCAATATGCCTCTTTTGCATATTGAATGTCCCTTCAACAACACGAAGAACTGTTTCCCACCATTTTTCATTTTTTCCGCTTCCATTCTTCAATCTGGAGTAAGTTCTGTTATACACTAACTCCCCTAATCCATTAAATCCAAATGGTGCTTTTTTTCTTTTATATTTGTTCACGAAATGCTCCGAAAGGTAGAAAGTTTTTTCTTCACTCATTTTATCACCACAGACATTTACATACTTTCTTCATCTATTTAAGATTGCTTACAGTCCTTTGATTGGGCCTTTAGTATTGTTGATAATTGTTGCTAATAACTACCTAATACGCTTGAATATTGTCGGGCCTTGAGAACCATTAGGTCGGACTACAATAAAGTCCTTATCTTTCTTCATTTTAGCCGCCAAACTCCTATTGGTCGGAACTTCTTTTCTTCCTGCACTTACCATGCGGTCAATAATGGACTTCGCTGTAATCTCTTCTTGGACAGCCACTAATAATTTGGCTGCTTGATAAGATGTTGGTTTTGTTCTCTTTTTCATTTCAAACCCTCGGTGCTACTAATCCTGTAAAATTGACTCCTTCGGTGGGATTCCATGAGAATTCCAAAGGACACGAGTTTTCCCCACCCCTCACCAACAATGGTTCTTTGTTGGTAGCGGCTAACAAATCTAATACTTGATTCGTGGTGAATAATTGGTTGGTATCAAATTCTTCATCACATTCTAATTCTAAGTTTGGAGTCCAACTGATTTCTTCATCACGGTCTAAGGTGCGCCATATCATTTCCTCATTTCCTACATTGACCCTGAATACGGGAATCTTGTCTAAGGTCTTAAGATAATCCTTTACTTCTTTTGCACTTTCTATGCGTGTGTTATATTCGTAATCAAATGATGGCATATTGGGTAAATCAAATACCAATTCTAATCTCTTCAGCCGAACCACTCGCTCCATATCATTCGCCACTAAACTAAACTTCCCGTCTTCATAACAAAGTTTGAGTTGGTCTTTGGCCGTCAATGACTTGGTAATATCTTTGATTTTAGATAGTTGAACTGCCAATCTATGTTCCGCATCGCATTCGTATGTTTCAAAACCTTCAGGATTTACTCGTAGCCTTAACATTTTGGCCCTTAGTGAATCTACAATATGAACTGTTAGGCCAGTATCATTAAAATCTAAGATACAATCTTCGCTGATTGCTTGAAGCCCTTTGAGGAGGTTCTTCATCAATGGAACTTTAATAGTTGCCTCTAACATAGAGGTTGATTGTCCCATGACCTATTTAAGATGGTGTCGTATCATGGATAGAATGATTGCGTTTGACAAAAGCGGATTTTTGGAGGTATATCTTCGGTTGGGTAATTGAAAATAATTTATGCCTACATATTTCACATATCTTAATCCATTAAATTTAGGAAGCCTCATTTCCTCA
>CAZXNP010000052.1:0-9560 GCA_964642035.1 uncultured Anaerolineales bacterium
ACTCATCGCACGCGCAATGGCCACACGCTGCTGCTCACCACCGGAGAGAGCTTCGCGAATACACCACAGGCGGTCCCTCAGGCACGCGCACTCCTCGGGGACGACGACGAGGTGTGCCACTGTTGGCCGCCTCCAAGTGCCCCCGGCCTCGGCGGCTGGCAGGAGCCGACACCGTGCTGGCCATGCAGCGCCTTGCCCGCCGGGTGCCCATGGCGGCTGAGGTGGTGACCTATGCCGCGCGCCTCGTCCGGGCCACCCATCCCACCGAGGCAGATGCCCCGGGCCCCGTCCGGGAGTACATCCGCTACGGGGCGAGCCCCCGCGGCCTCCAGACAATGGTCCTCGGGGCCAAGGTCCACGCTCTCCTGAAGGGCCGGCACCACGCGTCGCGCACCGATGTGCGGGCCGTGACGGCCCCGGCCCTGCGGCACCGGATCATCCTCAACTTCGCCGCCCAGGCGGAGGCCGTGGCCGCCGACGAGTTGATTGGGGCGGTCATTCGCCAGGTACCGGAGTAGCGTTGGGCACCCTGCGCCGCGGCGAGGGCCTCAGGGCTTCGTGGGAGCGGGATCCACGGCGTCGATTCCGGTGGCAAACCGGCCGACGATGAGTTTCTGGATCTGGGTCGTGCCCTCGTACAAGGTGGCCACCTTGGCGTCGCGCAGGTAGCGCTCCACCGGGTACTCGTCGGAGTAGCCGTAGCCGCCGTGGATCTGAATGGCGTTGAGGGCGGCCCGCACCGAGGCCTCCGAGGCGTACCACTTGGCCAGGGACGTCTCCCGGGTGTTGCGCACTCCCTTGGTCTTCAGGAAGCCGGCCCGATGAACGAGGAGGCGCGCCGCTTCCAGGTCCAGAATCATGTCGGCAACGAGCTCCTGGACCAGCTGAAAAGTGGCGATGGGCTTCCCGAAGGCGATCCGGTCCTTGGCATAGGCCACCGAGGCGTCGACGCAGCCCTGGATTATGCCAACCGACCCGGCGGCGACGCCGAAGCGGCCGTCGTCCAGAGCGCTCATGGCAATGTGGAAGCCCTGGCCCACCTCCCCCAGCATGTTGCCGGCTGGCACCCGTACGTCCGCCAGGACAAGCTCGGCCGTGTTCGACGACCGGAGGCCCAGCTTGCCGTGAATGTCGTGGCTCGAGAACCCCGGGGTGTCGGTCTCCACCAGAAACGCCGCCAGGCCCCTGTGCCCCAGGGCTGGGTCCGTCTGGGCGAACACGATGGCCAGGGACGCAACACCACCGTTGGAGATCCAGATTTTGTGGCCGTTGAGGACCCAGTCGCCCCCGTCCTTCATGGCCCGGGTCTGTTGGTTCGTGGCATCGGAACCAGCTTCTGGCTCGGTGAGGCCGAAACAGCCCAGCCACTCGCCACCGGTGAGCCTGGGCAAGTAGCGCCGTCGTTGCTCCTCGGTTCCCCAGCGCAGTATCGGGAGCTCCGTCAAGGAAATCTGCACGGACAGGGTCGTGCGCACCGACGAATCCGCCCGGCCGATTTCCTCGAAGATGATGGCCTCGCTGATGAAGTCCAGGCCCTGGCCGCCGTATCGCTCTGGCACTGTGGGGCCGAGGAAACCCATCTCAGCCAGCTTCGGGAGCAGATCATGGGGAAACTGTTCCTCCCGGTCCCGCTCCCGGGCGCCAGGGGCAATGACCCCGTCGGCAAACTCCCTGGCCACCTTCCGAATCATGGCCTGCTCTTCCGATAGGTCGAAGTGCGGGCCCGCCGATGGGTCCAGATCCAGGTCCAGGGCCGGGACCTTGGTCCGGCCGACGGGGCCCTTTGCGCCTTCGGGGCCGGTCATGGTGGCTCAACTCCGTTGCGGTGCGGCCGCCCCACGCGGGCTGCGACCACGGCGAGGCCGCGAATCATACCGCCCCCCAACCGCCGGTCAACGCCTGACGCCCAGCTTCCGCTCCAGGGCCTCCATCTTGGCTGCCGCCTCGGCAGTGGAGTGGTCATGACCCAACAGGTGCAAGAGGCCATGCACCGCCAGGAGATTGAGTTCCTCCCCCAGGGAGTGGCCGAGGCCGGATGCCTGGGACGCCGCCCGCTCCACCGACACGACGATGTCCCCAAGATACGGCCCCTCGGTGGCGTCGGCGGCGCCCGGGGGGGCGGGGAAAGACAGGACGTCGGTAGCCTCGTCGCGGCTTCGGTGGTGGCGGTTGAGGTCCTGCAGCCGGTCATCGCCGGTGAGCACAAGGCTGAGAACCGCGGCTCCCGGAACACCGAGGGCGGTCATGGCGGCCACCACGACCTGGTCTAGGCCACGGGTGCATCCGGGCGGCAAGAAGGGCCCGGCAGCCGCCTCCACCACGAGGTTCAGGCGCTGGGGGCCTTCGCCCATGTCTACGACGTCCGGTCCGGCTCCTCGGCGTCGGTCACCGAGGCGGCGATGTGCTCCTCGTCGCCACTGGGGCTGGGGGCCTCCGGGGCGGCGCCGGACCTGGCTGCCCCCTGGCCCGGGGGGCTCTCGGGGCCTCGAGGCGACTTGGAGTCTTCGGATCCGGGCTCGGCCACGCCAGGGGTACCCCCCGCCGCCGTGGAGCTGCTCCCGTCCGGCGCTGTCGTCTCAGCCACGGCCACCGCCACGTCGTCCGGGTACTTGATCCGGGGGTGATACAGGTTTCGTAGTGTGTCCACGAACGACCGGCGGATTTCTTTCAGGTCCCGCAGGGTCAGATTGGAGTCGTCGAGCTCCCCGGCGTTCAGGCGCCGCCGAATCATGGCCGACACCACGTCGCGTATCTCCTCGGCCGACTCGGGGTCTGCGGCGCGCACCGCCGCCTCGGACCCGTCGGCCAGCATGAGGATGGCAGTCTCTCGGCTGCGGGGTCGCGGCCCGGGGTAGCGGAAGGCCTCGGCGTCGACGACTTCTTCGCCGAGGAGATCGACTGCCTGGCGGTAGAAGTACTCGGCTCGGGTAGTGCCGTGGTGTTCCCACACGAAGTCCGTCACCTCGTCGGGCACGCCGTGGTCGCGACACAGCTCCGCCCCGTCCGGCACATGGGAGATTATGATCCTGGCACTGGCGAAGGCGTCCAGGTTCTCATGGAGGTTGGCCCCGCCCGGCTGGTTCTCCACGAAGAAGTAGGGTCGCTTTGTCTTGCCTACGTCGTGGTAGTAGGCCCCCACCCTGACCAGTAGGGTGTTGGCCCCGATCGCCTGGGCCGCCGATTCCGCCAGATTGCTCAGCACGATGGAGTGCTGGTAGGTGCCCGGCGCCTTCAGCTGAAGTTCCCGGAGCAGAGGCTGGTCCGGACGGGCCAGTTCGAGGAGCTGCAGGGTGGTGGGGAGGCCCAGGAGGGCCCCAGCGCTCAAGAAGCCGACGGCACACAGGCCCGTCGCCAAGGCGGCGTTCACCACCGCTGCCCCCGAAAGTTCTGCAATGGCCTGGAAGTCGGACCCGGCTCCGGGGAGCCGAAAGGCCGCTACCACGGCCAGGTTGCTGATGGCCAGAGCGGCCCCGCCAGCCAAGAACACCGAGAGGCGCTCCACGCGTCCCAGGGCGATGGACCCAGCCAGGCCACCGGCCAGGATGTATACCGCCGGCTCCAGGCCGGTGCCGGACAGGGCGCCCACCGCCGCCGCCACGATGATGCCGACGGCAATGCCAGTGTCGATGCCGAGGAGAACCGTCGTAGTCATTGCCGCCGCGGCGGCGGGATACGCGAAGCCCAGGACCAGGTGGTCAAGAACAGCGAAACGGGCCCCAAAGACGAATCCGAGGATCAGGAGCACCATGAGGGCCACCCGCCTCGGGTACCGCCAGAACCCGGGCCGGAGCCGGGCCAGACTCCCGGCGGCGGCCGCCACCAGAAGCGCCGCCAACATCAGGTTGGCCACGACGTCGCGCCAACCGAGGCTGCCCCTCAGGAGACCAAGTTGAGCCATTACCTCGAGGGCATCAGGGGTCACGATGTCGCCGGCGCGGATGATCGTCTGGCCGGCAGCGACGGTCTTCACCACGGGCTCCACGGTCTCCCGGGCCGCCTCCCGGGCCGCAGCCGTCTTTTCCTCGTCGATGGCCGTGTTGGCCACGATGAAGCCGGCGGCCACCTGGGAGATCAGGCTGGATGTGGCGGTGTCGATGGACCGTTCCACGTAGGAGATTATGCTGGTGCGGGCGATGCCCACCGTGTCGGGGCGTACCGGTTCCCGCAGGGTCTGGGCCACCACGGTCGGAACTTCAGATCGCACGGTTTCCCATGTGGCGTCGTCCATGTCCAGGAGGCGTCCAGCGGCGTCTTCGGACAGGCCGGACAGCTCTGGAATCGCCAAAATGCTGCGCAGGGCGGTCTCGCGGTCGGTCTCGTCGTCGTCTCGGTACCTGGCCACAAGGCGCAACACCACCCGGGCCCGGGCCGCCTGGGCGTTGCCCACCGTTGTGTCCGTTGGCTCGAAAATCGGCGGCGCGGCCCGGGCTTGCCGGTCCCGTTCCCGGTCGGTGAGCACCTGGCTGGGGTATGTCACGGACCTGGGGGCCTTGAAGTCTCGAGGGGAAGGGCGACCCACCTCCACGGCCGTGTTTTCCGGGAAGAGGGGGGCAGCCAGGGTCGCCGCCAGGCCGGCCACCAAGGCAATGCCGAGGAGGGCCGACACGCGGCCGGCCTGCAACGGATCGAGGGGCAAGCGGCGCTTGCGCCAGGCCAGAGTTGCTCTGTCGCGGCGCGGACCGCCGTTATGGCCGGTGAGCACGACTACGTAACCGATTCGGCCAGCAGCCGCCGCACCATGGCGTTCGCCCGCCTCCCGTCGGCCTGGCCACCGAGGTCCTTCATCAACGGCCCCATGACCTTGCCAAGGTCTCCGGGGCCCGAGGCCCCGACGGCCTCGATGGCCGATCGGGCCGCGGCTTCCAGCGCGGTGTCGTCGATCTGCTGCGGCAAGTACTCGCCGATGACCGCCAGCTCGGCCTTCTCCATGGCCGCCAGATCGTCGCGGCCACCGGCCTCGTAGGCGGACACGGAGTCACGGCGCTGCTTTGCCTGGCGCCGCAGGACGCGCTGCACCGCGTCCTCGTCGAGGACGCCGCCGGCGTCGATTGCCGCGTTTTGGAGGGCGGCCCGCAGCAGCCTGAGGACCCGTACCCGGTCCTTGTCCCGGGCCCGCTGGGCGTCCGCTAGATCGGCGGCGATGCGCTCTTGGAGGCTCACGGTGCCGCTGTGGTGAAGCGCCATGCGTAGGTCTGGCCGTTGGTCTCGATCTCCACCGAATAGCCCGTCGCGGCGGCGAGGGGGGCCTTGGCCATGATTATGATGGCGCTCCTCATCTTCAGCACTGCCCGGCCCAGGGAGCCTGAGTAGGTGGTCTCGTCAAAGGTGCAGTGGGGCACCTCCGTCTGCCCTTGCATGAGAACCGTGCGGCGCACCTTCGGGGTGACGGTGCCTGGCCCCAGCTGGATGGCGATGGGGGCCCCCGTGGGAGGACTGTATCCCTGGCACGTCGCCAAGGGATCCGGCGCCTCGTTGCCCCAATAGGCAAGGTTCGGCATCACTGCGCCATCCGCAGGATACATGATGGGGTAAGATACGGCGCTGCGATCCCGGGTCCGGGCCGACAACACGTTGAGGGTGGCAGCGAACCTCACCCGCCGGCCCACATCCTCGCCATAGTCCCCGTAACCGGTCTCCTCGAGGAGAGGGTCGATGATGCCGAGTTGGTGGAATGGCCCGACCATCCAGGCGTCTATGGGTCCTTGGATGGGAACGTTCATCTGGCTGGCGCCATAGACGTTGCCCTTCTTGGCGGCCTCGGCACCCTGGGGAGTGTACCACCGGTTCGACGGCGCCTCGCTGTGGCCAATGGCGTCGTTCTTCACCATGTAGACCGAGTGCAGCCGCGCGCCTTCACTCAGGTCAGGATCCTCGACGAGGGGCTCGACGCCCCCGGTGACGCGGTGCATATTGACATAAGCCAACCAGGCTGGGCCAGGCACCGGAGTCGGCGACGGCGTGATGCTGGGAGTCGGGGTCGGAGACGCCGTGGCGGTGGCCGCCGGCGTAGCAGTGCCGGTGGGTCCGGCGGTGGCCGTCGGTAGGGGTTTGGGGTGAGGGAAGGGCAGCCGGAAGCCATCGAGGGCGGCTGGCAACAGGGCGCGGAAACTTAGCTCTTGCCCTGGGTTGTCTCCTTGCACCGGGTTGTAGCCGCGTGGCGAGGAGGGAGAAGGTCCCGGCGCCGCGTAGGCCGTGAAGCCGGCGCCGGCTAGGATGGTGGCCGCGATGGCGGACACAACTGGATGCCGCAGATGCCTCATGAAGAGCCTGTCCCTCGCTAAGGGCAGCCCTGGCCGCGAGCCTCCGGGGTGGCCCCCGAAGAGCCGGGCAACTACGAGCCGGCAGAGATCGGGGGCCATGACCGGGAGCCCGTCAGGGACACACGCCCATGGAGCACGGATCCACGTACCGGCCCTGGTAGAACATCTCGATGTGGAGATGGGGGCCGGTGCACCGGCCGCCCCGGCCCCGGGTGCAACCCATGCCGCCCACGATCTGGCCCCGCTGCACCGTCTGGCCCCGTGACACTCCCACGCTCTGGAGGTGGGCGTAAAGGGTCTCGTAGCCGTTGCCGTGGTCTATCACCACCGCATTGCCGGCCCAGCCGTACCACCCGGCCACCTCCACCGTGCCGCTGTCGACGGCGTAGAGGGGAGTGCCGTAGCCGTTAGCGATGTCGATAGCCGGATGCCACCTGGAGAACCGCTGGGTTATTCGGCCGAAGGTGGCCACGTGGAAGGCGCCCGAACCAACGGCTGGGCCACCGTAGTTGGGCCCCGGGGCCCACACCTGGCTGGAGCGGTTCCATCGCACGAGGGGAGGGATCGACACGTCCATCGTTCCGCCCGGCACCACCACCGTGGTGCCTGGCACGAGGGCATCGGCCACGCTCTGTACGCCGTTGGGGGTATAGCCGACAATGTCCTTGGCTGAGGCTTCGTACTCATCGGCGATGGACGCCACGGTGTCGCCCTCGTCGACCACGTGGAGCACGCCGTCGACGGGAAGGATGGTCAGCTCGTCGCCGATGGATAGGTTGTGGGGGTCGTCTCGAATGTCCGGATTGGCGTACAGAAGCGTTTCCGGCGCCAGGCCGAAGCGGGCGGCGATGTCCGTGACCGTGTCGCCATACTGGACCACGTAGCGTTGAGGCTCGTCCCACGGCAACAGAGAGGCATCGGCCTCGGGCACGGGGCCGGCGGAGATGAAGCCGGGCATGGCGCTCCCGCCGTCGCCGCCCTGGTAGCTGTCCGCATCCGTATCGAGGACAGGCTCGGGGGCGAAGGAGCGGGCTCCCAGGCGCATCATCTGGGCCAGGTCGGCGACGGTGGAGCCCTTTCCGCCGGTGGCGATGGGGGCGGCACCGACTTGTGATACCACCACCACGGCCAGGGTGAGGGCGACCACGGCGCCGTGGCCGGCCACCCGAGAAAGGAAGCGGGGGTCGCTTCTCAAGAGCCGTCCCAAGGCCCGGGCCCGGCGGGTGGAGCGACGCGCTGCAGCGCCTAGGCTGGCGGCGTCGAAGGCGAGGCGATGGCTGTCGAATTGAGGTCTGCGGGACCGCCAACGGCGTCGGTCGTCGGGCGCGGAGAGCCCCTCAGCGGGGCGCTGGGGCGGAGTCGGCCGCCACCCTGGCGCGGGATGGCGGCGGGCCAAGTGCGGTTGCTCCAAACGTCCCCCTTGTGCCGACGGCGCGCGGGAGGAACCATTGTGAGCAGAGCGCGCTGGGGAGCGGTTCTCGAGGCAGTGGATCGGATTCGGGCGCCCATCCGCAATGGGACCAACGCCCGAAGACCCCCGGTCGGCGGCAGCGTTATACCGGACGGCGGTCGCCGTGTCAAGGCCTCGAGGGCCTGCGGCGGCGCCCCAGCGGCCCACGCTTGCCCTACGGATTCCCCACGGCCCGTCGAGGCGAATCAGAGGGCGTCCTGATTGATCGTCGCCAGAAACTCCGCGTTCGACTCAGTCTGGGCGATGCGCGTGATGACCGCCTCGGCCGCGTCGACGCCGCCGCCCATCATGTCGACCATGCGCCGGATCAGCCAAGCCTTGGATAGAGTATCGGGGTCGAGGAGCAACTCCTCGCGGCGCGTGCTGGAGCGCTCGATGTCGATGGCGGGGTAGATGCGCCGCTCGGCCAGGCGCCGGCTCAACACCAGCTCCATATTGCCGGTACCCTTGAACTCCTCGTAGATGACGTCGTCCATGCGGCTGCCGGTTTCCACCAGACACGTGGCCATGACCGTCAAGCTGCCGCCCTCCTCGAGGTTGCGGGCGGCGCCAAAGAACCGTTTGGGCGGGTACAAGGCGGCCGGGTCGACGCCTCCGGAGAGGCTACGGCCGCTCTGGGGCACCGTGAGGTTGTAGGCTCGAGACAGGCGCGTGATCGAATCGAGGAGGATCACGACATCGCGGCCATGTTCCACAAGGCGCTTGGACCGGGCCAGCGCCATCTCAGCCACCCGGGTGTGGTCCGCAACCGGCTCGTCGAAGGTCGAGCTGTACACCTCGGCCTCTACCGAACGGTCCATGTCCGTCACTTCTTCCGGCCGCTCTCCCGTGAGCACGATCATCAGGACCACCTGTGGGTGGTTTGCCGACACGGCGTTGGCGAGCTCCTTCAGTATCGTTGTCTTCCCGGCCTTGGGGGGCGACACGATGAGGCCGCGCTGGCCGCGACCTATTGGCGCCAGAAGATCCATTAATCGCGTTGACAAGGGCCGAGGCCCGGTCTCCAGCTTCAGGCGGTCGTCGGGCAGGATGGGAGTGAGGTTCTCGAACTTCGGTCGGGTACGGGTCACCTCCGGGCTGAGGCCATTGACTGCCTCGACCCGCAGCAAGCCGTAGTACTTCTCGTTGTCCTTGGGCGGCCGCACCTGACCTATCACCATGTCCCCGGTTCGCAGGCGGAAGCGGCGGATCTGGCTTTGGGATACGTAGACGTCCTCGGTGCCCGGTCGCAGGTGGTCCGATCTCAGGAAGCCAATGCCGTCCTGGATGATCTCGAGGACGCCTCCGCCGAAAATGAGACCGCTCCGCTCGGCGTTGGCGCGCATCAAACGGTACACGAGGTCCGCCTTCTTCAAGCGGCTGTAGGCGGGTACCTCAAAGTCCTTCGCCATCTCGCGAAGCTCGACGACGGATCTGGACTCCAGGTCGGCAATCTGCAGGGTCATTGGCTTAACAGGAGGGGCACTCGTTGGGAACAGTGTTGGCCGGTTCAGGGCGCCACGTGCCGCGGAACGGGCTCGCCGGCCTGCGGGGGTGCCGCGTTAGGAATGTGGGGTCGAACGGGGGGAGTGGTAGTGGGGGCGGCCGGCGCCCAAACTGCGCCGCGCCTTACAGCAATTATAGTCTCCCGGGGGCGGCTGTCAAGGACCCGATTGCCTAAGAACTCGGCCGAAAAGCCCCTTTGGCGATTGGCCCGCGCTGCATCGGTCCTGGATGGTGTCGCTGCGGCGGGGGGGGGACCTCTTGGGGGCGCCCCCCGCCCTTGTCCCTTGCCCTGCCGCTCAGCGGGGGCCCTCGCGAGCACAACAGAGTTCTGGCGCGCCGGCACG
>CAZXNP010000053.1:0-9550 GCA_964642035.1 uncultured Anaerolineales bacterium
ATGCCCTGACGCCCTGTGTGAGTGTGCGTGCGGCGCGCCTGCCCGGGGGACCGGGGGATCGAGGCGTGAGCTCCTTCGGCGGCTCGCCCGAATGGGTCGGGCGCCTCGGCGCCCGGTACGTGGCGGGGGTTCACACCGGTGGCCGCGGCCGCGTGGCGACGGCTGTGGGGCACTTTCCGGGCATCGGCGGCGCCGACCGCAGCCCTGAAGAGGAGGTGGCGGTTGTAGAGAAAACCTTCCAGGAGCTCGCCGCCACGGAGCTAGTGCCATACGAGGCTGTGGCCGGTGGAGGGCGCCCCGGCAGCCGCACCGACGCCCTTGTGACGAGCCACGTCCGATACCGCGGGGTGCAGCAGCAGTTGGACAGGCCCTTGTCCCTCGACAGCGGCGGCCTGCGGTATCTGTGGGCCCAGGTGCCCGCGCTGGATTCGTGGCGCAGCAGCGGCGGAGTTCTCGTGTCGCCGGACCTGGGCCTGCCCGCGGTGCGGCGCTACGACGACCCGAATCTCGGGTCGTTCAACCACCGCCGCGTGATCCGGGAGGCCCTCGCCGCGGGTCACGACGTGCTGTTCGTGGCCAACCTCGACGACGGCACAGCGGGGTCGGATGTGGCGGCCGTCGACGACGGCATCAGCTGGCTGGCCACCGTATACGGTGAAGACGAGGCGGTCCGGGCCGCCGTGGACGCCGCCGTGGTCCGGGTCGTGGCCCTCAAGAGGAGGCTTTACCCTGACTTTCGCCTCGAGGCCGTCGCCGCCGATCCAGAAGTAGCCCTGCGGCGCACGGGCGTTGGGACGGAGGAGGTGAGGGCCGTGGCCCGGAATGCCCTCACCCGACTGGCCCCGGCGGGGGGCGGCGCTCCGGCCCCAGGCTCGCCGAAGGCCGGCGACCAGGTACTCCTTGTGGTGGACGCCCGCTCAGAGACCCGGTGCCGGGGGTGCGACCCGGCCCTGTCCCTGGATCCCGAGGCCATGGTGGCCATCACCAGGCGCACCTATGGCCGGGCCGGGGCCCACCGGGTGGATGACGAGGACGTGGCCGCCGTGACGTTTCGGGAGCTGAAAGCGTGGCTGCAGGCCAAGGGGGCTGTGGCGCCGGAGGACGCGGTTGCGGCCGTGCCCCCCCTCTCCCCGGAACGCCAGACCCAGGTCGATGGCCTGCTTCGCGGCGCCGACTGGCTGGTCTTCGCCATGCGGGACGTCCAGCCCGCGGAGGCCCCGGGTTCCGATGCCCTCAAGCTCTTCTTGAAGTCCACGTCGCCGGAGGGCACAGAGCAGCGCCTCGTGGCCCTGGCCTTCGGCGCCCCCTACTACCTGGACACAACGGAAATAGCCAAGCTAACCGCCTATTACGCCGTCTACTCCCGCACCGAGGCGTTCCTGGAAGTGGCCGTGCGGGCCGTGTTTGGCGACGAGCCGGCCCCGGGGGCCAGCCCAGTGTCGGTTTCTGGGGCGGGGTACGACTTGGCAAAGATGCTGGAGCCGGCCCGGGAAGACGTTGGCCTCGAGCTGGTGGGCCGCTCGGCGACCCGGCCCGTTTCCGTCGGCGCCAACCTCACGGTGCGCACGGGCACCATCTACGACGGCAACGGCCACGAGGTACCGGACGAGACTCCCGTCACTTTCCGGCGCTTCGCCCGGAGCGAGGGCTTGTTCCTCCCCGACATCGAGGTCACGACGGAGGATGGTCACGCAACGGCGTCGGTTCGGGCCGAGCGGCCCGGGGAGCTCGAGATTGCAGCGGTGTTCGCCAACGGCCTTCGGAGCGAGGCCATCGTGGTAACAGTCGAAGGGGGCCGGGCGGCCACCGCCTTCCCCGGGGATGGGGCCGCCGTGGTACCGGTGGCGGTAGCGCGGCCGGAGGTGGACTGGGGCATCTTGCTCCTCAGCCTCGGGGCCATTCTGCTTGCCGGCGCCGTCGCCCAGGGCGTCGATCCCGGGGCTGCCCGGGCGCCGTCGCGCCTGGTCAGGCTGTTCCTCATCAGTCTCTGCTGGGGCCTGGCCGGCTACCTGTTGGTGGCTGCCGGGGGGGTTCGCCTCGATTCCTTGGCGGGCGGGCGCCTGTGGCCTCGATCCTGGAGCCCCGGCTACCAGGCGCCACTGTTCTCCTTCGTCTTGGCCCTGCTGGCTGTCGTTCCCTCGGTGGCCCGGGCCCTGCGCCTGGCGGGCCCCCCGGTGGGTTCGGGCCAGGACTCCCGGCCCTTACGGCACCCCTTGCCAGGTGGCCAGGACGGCCAAGAGGAGCAGTAACCCCGCCAGGGCGAACAGGCCGAGGTTGTCCCAGGCCGCCTGGTGCCAAGCCGCACGATTCGTCATGAGCTCCGGGTCCGCCTCGAGGGGAGCATGGCCGAACAGCACGTCCCGCAGGGCTGCCACGTCTGGTGGCCTTCGCTGGGGGTGCAAGGCCATGGCCGCCAGGATCGCGCCCTCCGTGCGGGGGCTGAGGCCCCGGCGCAGACTGCGCGGCCGCTCCAATGCATTGGGCAAGAGGAAGCGTTCCTGGGCGGTCACGGGCGGCTGTCCCGTCAAGAGGTGATACAAGGTTGCCCCCAGGGCGTAGATGTCCGCTCGGACATCGGTGTGGCCCGTCTCCCCGGCGTATTGCTCGAGGGGGGTGTAGGGCAGTGAACCAAGGCCCCGGGCCACGGTAAGGGTGCGGGGATCTGCCGGGTCCAGGGGCTTCACGAGGCCGAAGTCCACCAGCTTCACCCTTTGGCCGGCGAGCTTGACATTGGCTGGTTTGATGTCTCGGTGGAGCACCGGGGGCGACTGGGCGTGGAGATAGGCCACGGCATCCAGGAGCTGGCGCATCCAGTCCAACACCTGCGCCTCGCCAAGGGTATCGCCGCTGCGCCGGGCTTGGTCGACCACTTGACGCAGATCCAGGCCGTCAACAAAATCCATCACCAAGTAGTCGAAGGGGCCAGTGCTGAAGTAGTCCGACACCTTTGGCAAGGCCGGGTGGTCGAGACGGGCCAGGGTGCTGGCCTCCCGGCGGAATTGGTCTTGGGTGGCGCGGCGGAGAGCCTCCCCCTGCGCCGGGTCGGGCCTGATCTCCTTCACGGCCGTGATCCTGCCCACCAGCCTGGTGTCGTCGGCCTTGTACACCGCTCCGCCGCCGCCCTCGCCGACAAGCTCAACGATTCGATAGCGCTCCTTCAGAACGGTGCCCGCCGCGAGCAGCCCATTCCGGGGCGCGTTGTCGCCCTCCATAGCGGCCAACGTTAGGATGAGGCCCGGGGCGGGGTCAAGAGCCGTCCAGGGAGCCGGGACATGGTGCAGAAGGAAAAGGCCCTCCTGATCCTCAAGGAGGGGGACGAGGCCCGCGAGTGGACCCTCGGGCCGCGGACGACCCTCGGCCGAGATGTGTCCTCGGACGTGCATCTGCCGGACAGGCGCGTGTCGCGGCTTCACGCCAGCGTGGAGTACACCGATGAGGGCTTCGTTCTCCGGGACCACGAAAGCAAGAACGGCACCTGGTTGAACGGGGCCCCCGTCGATGGCCCTCGGCTCCTCCACGACGGTGACGAGGTGTCCGTGGCGTCTCGCTACAAGTTGTACTTCGTGGATGCCGAGGCCACCGCCCCACTCCTCTTCGAGGGCCATGGCCTGCGGATCGACCCCGAGACCGTGACGGTGTACGTAGGGGGGGCGGCGTTGGATCCACCCTTGAGCGGCCCCCAGTTCGAGCTATTGCGGGCCCTGTACGAGGCGGGTGGCGCCGTGGTGCCGAGGGAGGAGATAGTGGGTCGGGTGTACCCCAACGCGCACCCAGGGGGTGTGAGCGAGGACGCGGTGGATGCCTTGGTGCGCCGCCTGCGCCACAGGCTGGCTGAGGCCGATCCCGACCACGCCTATGTCGTCACCGTCAGGGGCTACGGCTTCCGGCTGGAGCGAGGGTGACGGTCCCTGGCGCCGCGAGGCTCGTCATCGTCGGCCCCACCTATCCCTTCCGCGGCGGCATCGCCCAGTACACATCGCAGCTCGCCCGGCATCTGCGCCGCCGCCGGCCGGTCACCCTCATCAGCTTCTCAAGGGGCTATCCGCGGCTGCTCTACCCGGGCCAGACCGATCGCGATCCGTCCCCCCCGGCGGCACAGGCGGCGGCGGAGTATCTCCTCAGCCCCTGGAGCCCCTTCTCTTGGCGCCTCACGGCTCGGCGCATCCGCGCCTTGAAGCCGGCGGTGGCCATCATCCAGTGGTGGGTTCCCTTCTGGGCGCCCAGCCTGGCGGCCGTGGCGGCCTTGACTCGCCGCTCGCGAGGCCCCCGGGTGGTCTTCGTGTGCCACAACGTGATGCCCCATGAGGGCGCCGGGGTGCCGACCAGGGCCTTGACCCGGCTGGCCTTGGCCCAGGGGGATGGCTTCGTCGTGCACTCCCGGGCCGACGCCGCTGCCCTGGAGGAGGTCGTGACCGATCCACTGGTGGAGCGGTCGGTGTTGCCGGCCCTCATGACCTTGCCAGCGGTGGACAGGGCCACGGCCCGCCGGCAATTGGGGCTGCCGGCGGAGGCCCAGGTGGCCCTGTTCTTCGGCTTCGTCAGGCCCTACAAGGGTCTGGAGCAGCTGCTGGCGGCCCTGCCGTCCGCCGCCGAGGCCCTCGGCGACCTCCACCTGATCGTGGCTGGGGAGTTCTGGGGGTCCGTGGCCCGGAGCCGCCGCCTGGCCGAGGAGTTGGGCGTAGGCCGCCGGGTGCACTTCATCGACCGCTACTTGGTGGACGAAGAGGCCGCGGCGGTGTTCGCCGCCGCCGACATCGTGGTGCTGCCGTACCTTCAGGCTAGCCAGAGTGCCATCGTCCCCCTGGCCGTTGAGGCGGGCATGCCAGTGATCGCCACTCGGGTCGGGGGCTTGGTGGACGTGGTGACGGAGGGGGTGACGGGGCTCCTTGTCCCGCCGGCGGATCCAGCGGCCTTGGCGGCGGCCCTGATCCGGGCCCTAGGGGAGCCCCGGCTGCTCGAACGCCTCCGGACCGGTTCCACGGCCCGGCGGCCCTTCTTCGCCTGGGACCGCCACGTGGACCGGGTCGAGGCCCTAGTAGCACGCCTTGCCCGCCGAGGCTCTGGTGCCCCGGCCCCAGGCTCCGCCGCCGCCGGCCCCCGGGGGGAGCGATTTCCCTGAAGGCGTCGCCGGCCCCTACAATGGGCACCGCCCACGGCGATTGGCACACCAGCATGGGCACGGCGGGGACACATGTCGATGCAAGCCAGTGTGATCATCCCCAACCTGAGGTGCCCGGTCGTACATCGGGCCGTGGAGGCCGTGCGGGCGCAAGACCCTCCGCCCGGCGAGATCCTTGTGGTTGGCCCCGGCCCCGGAGGACTGAAGGGGGACGAGGGCGTGACCCTGGTGCCCACTCCCGGGCCCGTGGCCCCCGGCGCCGCTCGAAACCTCGGGGCGCGAGAGGCGAAGGGCGACATTCTGGTCTTCGTGGATGCCGACTGCGTGGCCGAGGACGGCTGGCTGCGGGCCCATCTGGCCTGTCACGAGACCGGCCGGACCGTCGTGGGGGGCGGCGTCCTGTATGACCCTGGGCCTTACTGGCGGATGGTCGACAACCTGTCCAGCTTCCACGAGTTCGATGCCGCCGGGCCCCCTGGCCCGCGTCGCTACCTGCCGACCTTGAACTTGAGTGTGGCGGCGAGCGCCCTGGACGACGTCGGGCCAATGGATCCAGGCCTGCCCCGAGGGGAGGACCTGGACTGGACAATCCGGGCCGCCAGGGCCGGCCACGTGCCGTACTTCGAGCCCCGGGCTCGCGTGTGGCACCGCCCACCGGGGCGCAGCACCGCCCGGGAGGTGTTGGGCCGATGGCGGGAGTCCGGGCACTGGATGGTGCGGGTCCGAGCTCGACACCCGGAGGCCTTTGGGGCGCCCGCGGCGCTCTACTCGCCGCCGGCCCTCGTGGGGCTGGCGCCATTCATAGCGGCCCTGGCCACCCTGCGGGTGTACGCCCCCGGGGCCCCGGGCCGCCGGTATCCCCTGGCGTTGCCCGCCGTTTACCTGACGAAGATGGCCTGGTGCCTTGGCGCAGCCAGCCCGGCACCGCTAACGTGAGTGACCTATGCTGAACGACATTCGATTCGCCACGTACCAGGGGGTGAACCACCTGGCCCAGGGCCTCAGCTACCGGGCCGATCGGCCCTTGGCGAAGCCCAGCCAGGTGACCATTCTCCTCACCGATGCATGCGCCGCCCGGTGCATCATGTGCGACATCTGGAAGCTAGACGCCTCAGGGGAGCTTTCCGTCGAAGAGTGGATGCCCGTGCTCGACGACCTGCGGGCCTGGCTTGGCCCCTTCTTCCTGGTGATCTCCGGGGGTGAGCCCTTCCAGAAGCCGGGCATATTCGACTTCTTGGCCCATTGTCGGGCCATTGGCATCAAGACCAAGATGTCGTCGAACGGCATGTACCTTGGCAGCCGCAAGACCCTCGACCGGGTCCTGGAGGTGGGGCCGGACTTCCTCAGCCTGTCCATCGACCACTACGACCCCAAGGTCCACGACATGGTTCGCGGCGTGGCGTTGTGGCAGCGCTGCGTGGATGCCATCGAAATCCTCCGCGCCCACAGCGATCGCATCGTCCTTGGCGTGGCATCGGTGATCATGGAGGAGACGTGCCACGATCTTACGGGCACCGCCGAGTGGGCCCTGGGCCTGGGAGTGGACCGGGTCCTGTTCCAGCCCCTGTACCCCACCTTCGCCACCGATGAGGGCGTTGACCCGAGGTGGTTCCAGCGGAATCCCCATTGGCCTCGCGATGCTGAGGCCCTCCACCAGGAGCTGGAGGCGGTGAAGGCCTTGAAGGCTGCCGGCAAGGCCATCTGGAACTCCGACGAGCACCTGGTGGCCCTGCAGCACTACTTCCGTGACCCTTGGAGCCACCCCCGGCCCGACGAGTGCATGGTGAGATACAACGCCTTCAACATCGATCCCAAGGGAAATGTATCTTTTTGTTACACCGTTGACGACCAGGCGGGCAACCTGACCCAGACCCGTGCGGCGGACATCTGGCGCTCCGCCGTCGCCCAGGGTATCAGGGACAAGATGAAGCCCTGCAAGGCGCCCTGCCTCCTGAACTGCTATCGCGGCCGTTCCCTCAGGGAACAGGTGGGTTTGTTCAAGCTCTTCGCCGAGCGCCAGGGCTTCTAGTGCCGGGGGCGGGCCTCGCTCCGGAATCCGGGGGCATCGCGGCCATCGTCTTGAACTGGAAGCGCGCCGATCTGACAGTGGAGTGTCTGACGTCCCTGGCGGCCACCTCCGAACCGTGGCGTCCCCGGGTATTCGTTGTCGACAACGGTTCCGGGGACGCGTCGGTGGCAACCATCCGCTCCGCCCACCCTGACGCCGAGATCATCGCCTTGCCCAGGAACGTGGGCTTCGCGGCGGGGGTCAACAAGGGCCTCGCCCGGGCCCTGGCTGGCCCCTGGGAGTGGACCCTGCTCGTGAACAACGACGCCACCGTTGCCCCCGACGCCCTACCTCGGCTGGTGGCGGCGGCCGGAGGGGGGAGGGTTGGGCTCCTCGCCCCCACTATCTTCCTCACCGACAGGCCGCGGGTCGTTTGGCCTGGGGCGGGCTGGCGGAGGTCCATCACCCTGGCCGCCTTCGACACCACCGCCAATCCGCCGGCCGGGGGCGAGGCCTACGACGTCGACTGGGCCCTGGCCTGCTGCCTCCTCGTGCGCCGGGGGGTGTGGGACGATGTCGGGCTCCTGGACGAGGATTTCTGGTTCTACTACGAGGACCACGATCTGTGCCTCAGGGCCCGGGCCGCCGGGTGGCGCATCCTTCACGTGCCCGGGGCCACGGCACACCACCGCGTCGCTTCATCCACGGGGCTTGGGACCCCGGGTCAGATGTACTTGCTGGGCCGCAGCAGCGTGGCCTTCTTCGCACGGCACACGGCCGGATGGCAGCGGGCCATCATCCTTCCGTATCGCCTCGGAAGCCTGACCCGGGTGCTATTGGTAAGCCTGGTCCGCCGCCAGGGGCAGTCGGGTTGGGCGTATCTGCGGGGGGTGGTGGCCGGCCTCGCGGACCTGCGGTCCGGGGCCCGGGACCAGGATCAGCCCGTGAGGTCTCCATGACACCCCGGGGGTCCTCCGCCGGGGGGCCGGGAGCCTGCAGCGAGGCGGAGGTGGGCCGGTTTCTCCGCGAGGTGCGCATCGAGGCCGACAGTGTGGATGGCGACACCCTCATCGCGGCCCGGGATCAGCTCGAGGAGTACTCGTGGCTCCATGGCCGCTCGGCATACCTATCCCTGGCCCTCTTGTCTCGGCTGGTGGCCCCCGGAAGCGGCCCCCGGGTCCTGGAGCTGGGCGGAGCCCCGTACTTCTTCTCGGCCCTCATGGCCCGGCACTTCGCTGCCCATCTGACGGCGGTCAACGTGCCGGCGGCCTCCTGGCCCGGGGAGCCCTCGCCCGTCACCAGCGGCCGAGTCCGACTCAGGGTCCCCGACGATGATTCGGCGACAAGAGCCTTGGACGTGGACGTCGCTGTGTTCAACATGGAGAAGGATCCGTTTCCCTTCCCAGACGAGGCCTTCGACGTCGTACTCTGCATGGAGGTGCTCGAGCACCTTGGCTACTCCCCCAGCCACATGCTGGGTGAGGTGCACCGGGTGCTACGGCCCCAGGGGGTGCTCCTCATCACCGTGCCCAACTTGCTGACAATCAAGCGCACCATCAGTCACTTCTTCAACGTGCCAATGGAGTTCCCGTACTCCGGCTACGGCATTTACGGGCGCCACCAGCGGGAATACGCCCCCGGGGAGGTCCGGCGCCTCTTGGAGGCCAACAACTACCAGATCGCGGCCCTTCAGACGGCCAATGTGTGGCCGGTCCACAGGGGCAGTGTCATCAAGGCCGCCGGCAACGTGGTCCTGAATGCCGTCACCAGGCTTCCCTTGCCAGGCCTGGCGGCCAAGCGAGAGTACATCCTGTGCGCGGCGCGGCCCCACGGCGACGCGGTGGCCTCCTACCCGAAGTGGCTCTATAAGCACCGGCGAATGTTCCCCGACCCGCCCCCGGGAGTCCGCAAGGTGTTGCCCGACTGACGCGCCATGGTGCCGATCTAGGGCTTCCCCGGCGGTGGCGCCTCGCGGCGGCCGCCGCGGCGGTCATCGTTCTGGCGGTAGTGGTGGCGACCCGGAGTGCCGCGGCCTGGCGGGCATTGCCTCTTCAGGAGTTCCACTTCAGCGCCGCGCCCTTGGTGCTGTCGTGGCTCGTCCAGTCGGCCGGGTGGCTGCTGGCGGTGGCGAACTGGCGCCTGATCCTGGGGGAGGTCGGTGCCGGCGGCGGCGTGGGTTATCGGCGGCACCTCAGGGCCCATACATGGTCCGCCCTGGGCAATCTCGTGCCCGGGAGCATTTGGCTTCCAGCGGGCCGGGTGGCTCTGTACCGACGCCTTGGGGTCTCGGGGGTGGCCGTATCGGCGGCCATCGTGGTGGAGTGGCTGGGGGCGGGGATCGCCCCCCTGGCATTATACGGTGGCCACCCGGCCCTCCGGGCTCACCCCCCCGTCCTCAGCGAAACCCTTGGCCAGCCGCGTCC
>CAZXNP010000054.1:0-9434 GCA_964642035.1 uncultured Anaerolineales bacterium
ATGACAAGCGGCGGCGCGCGCTCGGGGACGACGGAGAGAGAGCGGGCGAGCGCGGCGAGGTCGTTCTGTGCGGTGCCCGCGCCCCCCCCGCGCGGCCCCGCCACACTCCACCGGGCACATCCCGGTAATGGTTGAAGAGGTCGTGGCGGAGCTTCGCGTCGGCGCCGGAGACGACGTCCTCGACGCGACGGTGGGGGCCGGAGGCCACGCCCGAGCTCTGTTGTCGGCCACGGGCCCCGACGGCCGGCTACTAGGCCTCGACGCCGATCCCGCCGCCATCCCCCGGGCAACGGCAGCCCTGGCTGAATTTGGCGACCGAAGCGTGCTGGTGCACAGCACGTACGACCAGCTCCCCCGAGTGGCGCCCCGGCACGGCTTTACCGCATTCGCCGGAGTGCTCATGGATCTGGGAATATCGTCGCATCAGCTGGCCGATCCCCAGCGCGGATTCTCCTTCAGCGCCCCCGGCCCCCTGGACATGCGCCTCGATCCAGCCGCGGAGACCACCGCCGCCGACCTCGTCAACGAGCTGCCGGCCCAGGAGCTGGCCGCCCTACTGCGCGACTACGGGGACGAGCCCCGAGCCCGGAGGATTGCCCGGGGTATCGTGGCCGCCCGGCCCCTGGAGAGCACCACCCAGCTGGCCGCGGTGGTGGCCCGTGCGGCGGGATACCGTCGCGGCCGCACCCATCCCGCCACCCGCACCTTCCAGGCGCTCCGCATCGCGGTCAATGACGAGCTCGGCATGCTGCAACGAGCCCTCCCAATGGTCGTGGACCACCTGGCGGCCGAGGGGCGCCTGGCCGTCATAAGCTTCCACTCCCTGGAAGACCGCATCGTGAAACAAGCCTTTCGCACCTCGGCCACGGATTGCATCTGCCCGCCGGAGGTCCCCGAGTGCCGCTGCGCCCATCGACGGACGGTGCGCCTCGTCACCAAACGCCCCCTGAGGCCCGCTGGCAACGAGGTGCGGGCAAACCCGAGATCCCGGAGCGCCCGAATGCGTGTGCTGGAGAGCCTGCCGCCTGCGGGAGACTCACCCACCAGGGGGGACGCATGACCGCCCGATCGACACCGCGCCGCCGCGTGATCATGATGTCCGCGTGCGCCGCCGCCACACTGACCGCGGCGGGCCTGTTTTGGCTTACGGCCGCCGGCAATCTGGCCGCCACCGGCACTCGCATCGCCCGTCTTGAGGTCCGAAGAGAAGCCCTACAGGAACGCCGCTCGCGGGCCCTCGTGGCCCACGCATTGGCCACCGATCCGCGGGCGGTGGAAGCCCGGGCGCGCAATCTGGGTTTTGGTCCGCCATCAGCCGTCGAGTACATCGCCGCGCCGTCAACCAGCGGTGCAGGCGCCGCCGGCCTCGGCGTGCGTCCCCACAGTCCATTGGGCGTCCTTCTGGCCCGTGAGCACGGAGCGACCCCCGCACAGCCCGACGCCCCTGGCGTCGTGGAGCGGCTGCTGACGGCCTCCCTGAGGCCGGCCGCGGCCCATGCCCAGGACATCGTGGCGACGCACGCCGGGGCAACGGCCCGGTGAACGTGGACCGCCTGTCCATACGGCTCCGGCTGCCGGCCCTGGCCACCATGTTGGCCACGGTGGCTGCCCTCTTGAGCGCGCGACTGATCTGGCTGGGCACCGTTGCCGACGCCCAAGCCCTGGAGGGTCAGGCGGCCCGTGAGCTGCCGGCGGCGAGGGGCACCATCTGGGACCGTAACGGCGAGGTGGTCGCCACAGACTCCTTCGTGTACGAGGTGGGTGTGGATCCGATAGCCGTGAAGGATGCGGCCGGATTCGCTCACCGAGTCGCGCCCCTTGTCGGCATGGCCACCCCTGACCTGGCCCAGCGCCTCAGCGACACCCGCGATCGCTGGCTCCTCGTCACTCGCGACGCGTCTCCAGAGACGGCCGACGCCCTTCGCGCCGCAGGCCTCCGGGGGCTGTACTTGACGCCGATCCGTCGCCGGGCGTATCCCCTCGGCGCCGCGGCTGGCCACCTGACCGGCTTCATGACCTTCGACGGCGATGCCCTGTACGGCCTCGAGCAACGGTACGACGACCTGCTCACTGGGCGGCCCGGCCGGATGGCCCGCGCCGTGGGCACAACCCCCCGTTCCTACCTCGCGCCCACTGCCGGCACGTCCCTGCTCCTAACCATCGACCGCGATCTTCAGCTTGCCGCCGCCGCGGCCCTGGCCGACGGAGTCGCCACCGAAAACGCGTCGGGGGGGTCGATCATTGTGGTGGAGCCGGCCACCGGCAACATCTTGGCGATGACGAGCCTGCCGGCCTATGACCCGAACGACTATGGCCACGCTGACGCTGACTCTTTCGAGGACCCCGCCATTGCCCGCCTCTACGAGCCCGGGAGCGTCCTGAAGGCCCTTACCATGGCCGCCGCCCTCGATGCAGGCGTCGTTGCCGCGGACTCCACGTACGACGATGCCGGTTATGTCGAGTACGGCGGCGCCTTCATCACCAACTGGGATCAGTCGGTTCGCGGCACGATCTCGATGACTCAGCTTCTACAACATAGCCTGAATGTAGGCGCCGTTCACCTGGCGGCGGGTCTTGGGCCCGGCCGCTTCTACGCTTACATGGAGGCCTTCGGCCTCGGCTCCCCCACGGGGGCCGATCTTGCCGGGGAAGTCGCCGGCCTGGTGCGCACTCCGGCCGACGCCACGTGGCACGATGCCGACTTGGCCACGAATTCCTTCGGCCAGGGCATCGCCACCACACCGCTCCAGATGGCCGTAGCCATGGCTGCCATTGCCAACGACGGCGTGCTGGTCACCCCCCGAGTCGTTCAGGCAGAGGTGCCCCCGGGTGGCTCCCCTCACCCCCCTCCGCCGGACCCAGGGCGGAGGGTCATAGCCCGCGAGATTGCTGCTCGCTTGAGGCACATGTTGCGGCCCGTAGTCGACGAATACGCCGTTGCGGCCCGGCTGACGGGCTACAGCGTGGCCGGCAAGACCGGCACATCCCAGATTCCAGTCGAGGGCGGCTACGACCCCGATGATTCCCTGGCCAGCTTCGTGGGGATGCTCCCCATCGACGACCCGGCAATCGTTATCCTTGTCAAGATCGATCGGCCCCGTCACATGCGGGCCGCCGAGGCTGCGGCGCCCACGTTCCGCAAGATTGCCAAGGCCGCCGTGGACATCCTGGACATCCCGCCGGACGAAGCCCCGGGCCCGGGTCATGGGCAATGACCTCCGGGGCGCGTTGGACCCCCGCCGGCGACCCGCTTGCGGCCCTCGGTCTGGCAAGTGCGGCCTTCGTGGCAACCGTGGTGCTGACCTGGCCCTTGATACGCATCCTGGCGCGACGTCGTCTCGGCAAGACCATCCGGTCCGACGGCCCCCGCCACGGCTCCAAGGCGGGGACGCCAACAATGGGCGGCCTCGGAATGCTGGCGGTGGTGCTGGCCGCGGGTGGCGTCCTGGCCCTAGAGGAAACCGGAACCCGGACCCTGGCGCCAGTTCTGGCCGCCACGGCCGGCTTCGGCGCCCTCGGCCTATTGGACGATCTCTCTGGCCTTGGCCGACTCGGAGACTTGCGGCAAGCCGGCATCGGCCTCACGGCCCGGCAGATGCTGGCCCTGCAGGCCATAGTGGCCAGCGCCGTGGCGGGGGCCATAGCGGTCCCGGGGCCAAGGCTGCTGGGGATCTTGCTGGCGATCGTGGTCCTCATGGCCAGCGCAAACGGCGTGAATATCACCGATGGCCTGGACGGCCTGGCGGCGGGGCTAATGGCCGTCGCCTTCCTGGCCCAGGGGATCATCGTCGCCCGCGTCGGCGGACCAGCGGAGGCCGCATACCTCTGCCTCGTGGCCGCCGGGGCGTCCGCCGGCTTCCTCGTGTACAACCGTCATCCGGCAAAGGTGTTCATGGGCAACGTGGCCGCCATGGCCTTCGGAGCTCTTCTGGGCTCCCTGGCGCTGGTCACCGGCACCTGGGCCCAGCTGGGCATCGTGGCGGCCGTCTTCATCGCCGAGATCATGTCGGACGTCCTTCAGGTCGGGTATTTCAAGGCCACCGGGGGCCGCCGCATCTTGCGCATGGCCCCTCTGCACCATCACTTCGAGATGGGGGGGCATCGCGAAACCACCATCGTCCATTGGTTCTGGCTGGCCGGTGCGGCGGCCGGCCTGGTCGCCATCTTTGTCACGGGATAGTGAGTTACCCACGCCAGGAGGACGGCATATGACAGACGCGCCATCTTCGCGGTCCCTTCCGACTCCCGTGCCCGCCGGGACTCCGGTTCCCGGGGCCCCCCCGGACCAGGGACCATTGCCAACACGAGCTCGTGGGACACCCGCCCTGGTCGTGACGGGCACGAGCGGCACGTCCATGACGGCTGACCTGGCGGCCTGGATCCTCGCTGCCTCAGGGTATCGCGTGTCCCGCGGCCACACCGCTGGTGCCCGGCGAGGCTTGGGGCAAGCGACTGCCGACCGGGAGGTCCTGACGTGGGATCCGACCCGTGGCCCCCTGCCCGTGGCACCCCGGGTGCTGGCCCTAACTGGCCTCCACGCCGACGAGCTACCGCCCGGCGTGAGCCGGTCCGACTGGGCAGTTCCCGTGTCCACGGCGGTGGCCTCAACTGACAACGCCGTGGCCGTGAACGCCGCCGACCCTGTTGCCCTGGGCTTGGCAGCGACGGCTCGAGTCGCCGTTCACGCCACTGCGCCGCTGGACCCCAACCCTTTGGCCTCTGTCCGAGACGGCCGCATCGTGCTGCGCGAACCCGCCGGCCAGGGCCTCGCCATCATGGCCCTGGAGGACCTAGAGCTAGTGTCGCCGGCCTACCGCCCCCACGTCCTGGTGGCCGCCACAGCCGCCATCCTGATGGGGGCTCGAGCCGACGCCGCTGCCGCGGCCCTGGCCGAATCAGCCTCCCACGCCGGCAACGGAATCGACAGGCTCGGATCGCGGCGGGGAGTCGCGTGGATCGGCGACCCGGGGGCCCATCGGCCCGGCCGAGCTCTCCCCTCCCTGGCCATCGATCCCCACCACACCCTTCTGCTTGCCGGCGGCGCCTATGGCGGCCAACCCCTCGGCAGATGGGCAGCCGCAGCCGCCGGCGCCCGCTACGTGTTGCTTTACGGATCGGCGTCCGACCCCATGGCGAAGGCCCTCGCCCGCGCCACCACCGTCGTCCGCTGCGCCGACCTCCGTGACGCCGTCGCCGCCGCGGGCCGGCTGGCCCGCCGGGGCGACATTGTTGCCTTCGCCCCCGGCTGTCACCCCGAAACTGGCCGCATCGCAGACGACCTCGAATCCGTCGCCCGGCTGTCATTATGCCGCGCCGTGAGCGAGGCGGCATAGACATGAGCGCCGCAGCCGTCGGTCGGGCCTCCGCAACGGTGGCCGACTTGGCCGCCCAGGCAGCACCGCTCCGCCGGCGCCGCCTGGGGAAGGCCGTCGATCCGGTCCTTGTCACCGCCGTGGCGGCCCTGGCTATTCTGGGCCTCCTGACGACCTACACAGCCAGCTACGCCGTCGGCTACACCTTCTTCGACGACGGCACCTACTTCCTCAAGCGTCAGGTCGTGTGGCTTATTCTCGGCACGATGGCTGCAATCGTCACCGCCGGGGTTGACTACCGCCGCTGGCGGCGCTTGGGGGTGCCCATGATGATAGCCACCCTGGCGATGCTCGTGGCGATTCTGGCCCTGGGATCGGAAAGATATGGCAGCCAGCGGTGGGCAGTGGCCGGCGGCTCCGTGCAGCCCAGTGAGATCGCGAAGCTCACCATGGTGCTCTTCATTGCCGATTGGCTGAGCCTCAAGCGGGAGCAGGTGCGGGACTTCAGCCTCGGCCTGGTGCCCTTCGCCACTATCACCGGCACCGTGTGCGGGCTGATCCTGCTGCAGCCCGATTTTTCCACGGCGGTTCTCGTGGGAGCCGTGGCGTCGGCCATGTACTTTGTGGCGGGCGCCGACCTGCGCCATATGTTCAAGGCCGGAGCCGTGGCCACCATGGCCCTGGGAGCGATCATGCTCCGCGCTCCCTACCGGCTCGAGCGCTGGCAGGCATTCCTAAACCCCGAGGCCGACCCCACCGGCGGCGGATTCCAGATTCTCCAGGCCCTCCAAGCGATCATGCGGGGCGGGCTCTTCGGCGTCGGCCTCGGCAATGGCCAGAACAAACACCTCATGCCGGCGCCCCACACCGACGCGGTCTTTGCCGTGCTGGGCGAAGAGATGGGCCTGGTCGGCTGCCTGGCGGTGGTGGCCCTCTTCGCCATCGTGGCGTGGAGGGGCTACCGCATTGCCGCCGGGGCCCCCGACATGTTCGGCCTGCTCCTCGCCGTGGGCATCACTAGCTGGATCACGCTCCAGGCCCTGGTCAACGTAGCGGTGGTGACGGCTGTCATGCCCTTCACCGGCATCCCGCTGCCGTGGATCTCCTTCGGGGGCTCCAGCCTCGTATCATGTATGGCCGGCGTGGGCATGCTCCTCAACATCTCGAGGCGGATGAGATCGGAGAACCCAGGTGTCTATCCACATGTGGATTTCAGGCGGCGGAACAGCCGGTCACGTGTTACCCGGGCTTACCGCGCTCACCGCATCGCCCAGGGGGCCAAGTGAACCCGACGTGCTCTGGGTCGGGACGGCTGGCGGCCTGGAGCGGCGACTCGTGACGGCGGCGGGGTTGCCCTTCCAGAGCGTGGCGGCGGCGCCCATCGTGGGGGTGGCGCCCCACAAACTGCCGCTCCACGCAGCCCGGCTCCTGAGGGGGCTGATCGCCTGCATGGGCCTCATCGGACGACGCCGGCCCGATGCGATCTTGGTGACCGGGGGCTACGTCAGCGTGCCCGTGGCCGTGGCCGCCTGGCTGCGACGCGTGCCCTTGGCTGTGTTCCTCCCAGACGTGGTGCCCGGTCGCGCCGTCGCCTTGGCCGCCGCCCTGGCGGACCTCATCATGGTTAGCCGCGAGGAAGCGACCGCCGTCGTGAAGGGCCGGCGAGTGATCGTCACCGGCTATCCGGTGCGTTCGGCCATCCGGACGGCCCGGAGTGACGCCTCCCGCGATCACTTCGGCGTCCCAAGGCGAGGGAATGTGCTTCTCGTCTTTGGGGGCAGCCAGGGCGCCCGCCGCATCAACGAGGCCGTCGTGGCCGCCGCAGGACCCTTGCTGGACGACGCGTGGATCATCCACGTCACCGGTCATCTGGACCACGACATGGTCGTCGAGGCCCGCCGCGGCATGGGCCCGAAACGCGCAGCCCGTTGGATCGTGCGCTCCTACTTGGGCGACGCCGACATGGCCGCCGCCCTGGCCGCCGCCGATCTGGCCGTGAGCCGCGCCGGGGCGGCCGTGCTGGGCGAGTTCCCTGCCCGAGGGCTGCCGGCCATCCTCGTTCCCCTCGAATTGGCGGCCGGGCACCAGGCGAATAACGCCGCCGTCCTCGCAGGTGCCGGCGCGGCCGTCGTCCTCGACAACGCCGGCCTGTCCGGAGATGTTCTGGCCGAGGCCGTCGGCGGCCTGTTCTCAGACCCCGCCCGCCGGGCTAGCATGGCCGCCGCCGCCGCCACCCTCGACGAGCCCGGGGCCGCCGCCGCCGTGTGGCAGGGCTTCGCGGCCCTTGCCAGCCGGGACGCGTCCCTGGAAGGGAGGGCGCAGTGATCCCCATCGAGGTGTGCGTGCTCGCCTTCGTGATGGCATTTGGCATGGTGGGTCTGAGCAGATCCATCTCCCGGGAGCTGGGAGCAACCGCCGGCTTCGTTGCCCTGCTCTTAGCCTTCGAGATCCTGGGGGTGCGGATAGGTCCCGCCGCCGAGCAGGGGCTGTCGGCCGCCGGCTTCGACGTCGGCCAAGACCTCGCGGCCTGGATCGCCTACACCGCGGCAATCGCAGTCACCGCCTTCCTGGTCTACCAAGGTGAGACCCTCACGTATCCCGCCATCGGGTCCCCTGGCGTAGCCGGCAAGGTCTTCGACCTCAGCGTCGGAATGCTCAACGGCTGGCTGGCGGTGGGCACATGGTGGTACTACACGGACCGCCTGGGCTATCCCATTGCCCGCCTCGGCATGTTCTCCGGCCCTCTAACGCCCCGAGCGGAGCACCTCGTGAGCCTGACCCCGGTGGCACTACTGCCGTCGGATCGGGCCCTCATGTACCTGGCGGCGGCCCTGGTGATCCTTCTCGCCCTCAAGGTGCTGCGATGACCTCCGTCGCCGCCGCGGCCCCCGCCGTGGCAGCCTCCGGCGCAGCAAGGCCGGCGATCGCCTGGCCCCCAGCCCCCGGCGTTCCGGAGTTGCACCCTGGGGACGCCGTGTACCTGGTGGGCATTCTAGGAGCCGGGATGAGCGGCCTCGCCCGGGTGCTGGCTGCCCGGGGGTTGCGGGTTGCCGGCAGCGACGTCGCCGCCGGGAGCGGAGCAGTAGTGCTGGGCGGCCAGGGGATAGTCGTTCACATCGGCCACAGTGCGGGAAACCTGCCACAGGACTGTCGCCTTGTCGTGGCGTCGCCGGCCGTACCCGCCAACAGTCCCGAGTTGAGGGAGGCCAGGCGCCGGGGCATCGCCATCACAAAGCGCGCCGTGCTCATCGGGGCCCTCATGGACTCCGGCCGAGGCGTGGCCGTGGCCGGTACCCACGGCAAGAGCACCACCGCCGGCCTCATGGCCCACGTGTTGAGCCAGGCTGGCCTCGATCCCACCTTCTTCGTGGGCGCCCAGCTGCCGGACCTGGGCACCAACGCCAGAAGCGGCGGGGACCTCCTGGTCGTGGAGGCCGACGAATACGACGGCAGCTTCCTGCACGGACGCCCGTGGCTGGCCATCGTGACCAACGTGGAACACGATCACCCGGACTGCTACCCGACGGCGGACGACGTGGTGACGGCCTTTGGAGCCTTCGTGTCCAGGGTCCAGGCCGACGGCCTCGTGGTCGCGTGGGCAGGCTCTGGCACCACCCGGCGAGTAGCGTCCTGCAGCCGGGCCCCCGTGGCCTGGTACGCGGTGGCCGGCGACAATGTGAATGCAGACGATGTTGACTGGACCGCAACGGATCTGTCGGTGGATGGCGGCGGCCACACCTTCGAGGTGTGGCATCGGGGCGACTCCCTGGGCCAGTGGTCAACCCGCCTCCCCGGCAGGCACAACGTGGCCAATTCCCTGTCAGTTATCGCCGCCGCCCAGCAAATGGACCTACCCCTGGACGTGGTACGACGGGCTGTCGCGACCTTCCGGGGCGCCGAGGGTCGGTTCCAGGTCATCGCCAAAACGGCCGGCATCACCCTCATCGACGACTACGCTCACCACCCGACCGAGATCCAAGCCACCCTGGCCGCGGCTCGCGGCCGGTATCCGGGCCGGCGGCTGTGGGCCGTCGGTCAGCCCCACACCTATAGCCGCTTGCACGGCTTCCAGGGCGACTTCGCCCACCGCCGTGCCTGCTCCGAGCGCTGCGCGGGAACTCG
>CAZXNP010000055.1:0-9350 GCA_964642035.1 uncultured Anaerolineales bacterium
GGGGGTGTCCCGACGCCCCCCGCCACGGCGGGGGGCGGGGCCGCCACTGCCACGGCTACGGCCACGAGGGCGGGGGTGCCCACGGCAACCCCGGGCGGGGGGGTTGGTGCCCCCATCAACCTCCGGTGCACCCGCATCGAGCCCTTCCGGCTGCGGATCGACTGGATCGACAACTCGACCTTCGAGACGGAGTTCTTGATCGAGGTCCGGGTTGTGGGCAGCGGCGTGGGCTTCGCGCCGGTGACCTCGGTGCCTAGCGCCACCACCCCGGGGACTGGCACGGCATACAGCTACACTAGCCCGCTGTTGGCCGCTGGCACCACCTACGAGTGGCGGGTGCAGGCCCGCAATCCGGGCACTGGGCAGGTTTCGCCCTACTCCAACATCAGCCAGTGCACCACCGCCTCCGCCACGGACAAGGTGGGCTGCATCAGAGGCAAGGTGTACCTCCAGGGCCGGTCGGATCACTCCGGCACCCTCATCAGGATCAACGGCTTCCCGATGACGGCCACCAGCAGCAACGGCGGCTTCGAGGTGTGCGGCATGCCCACGGGCAACCACACCGTCGAGACCGCGGGGGCCTGCTACCTGACGGCCAAGGCCGACAACGTGTACCTGGCCCCTGGGGCCACGGTGCGCCTGCCCTACGCCAGTCTGAGGGGCGGTGACGTCAATAACGACAACACCATCGACCTCTTCGACCTCGTTCGGGTGGGGGCCGACTATCGGTCGTCGCCGCCGGGAGACCCGGAGGCCGACTGTACCCTGGACAACCGCGTCGACCTGTTTGACCTCGTCCTCGTGGGCTCTAATTACGGCGTGAGCGGGCCAGTCCCATGGGGCGGTCCGCCCCCTGGCCGGGCGCGGACGTCCTTGGCCGCAGGAGGGGCGCGCCTGGAGCGCCACGGAACATCGGGTTCGCCCTTGACTCTCGAGAGCCGGATCCTCGATGACGGTGAGATCGCCGTTGACGTGGTGGTGAAGGACGCCCCGGCCGTGTGGGGTGCCGAGGTGGCCCTGGCCTTCGATCCCGAGATCATCCAGGTCGTCGACGCCCAGGAGCGGCCCGGCATCCAGATCGAGCCCGGGGCACCGTGGAATGCAGGCGGCACAGCCTGGGTGGCGGTCAACGAGGCGGACAACACGGCCGGCACCATCGAGTTCGTGGCCAGCCGCCTGAAGCCGGCCGCGCCCCTGACCGGGGACCTGGTGCTGGCCACCATCCCGGTGCGGAGCGCCTCAGGCACCGCGGACGACGCCCTGTGGCTCACGGACGTGGTCCTGGCCGACGTCAAGGCGCGGCTGATCGACGTGGTGTGGACGGGGCTGACCATCACCCCGCGGCCCGCCTACCGGCTGTACGTGCCGGCTGCCCGCAACGGACCGGCGGCCCCGGAGGGCGCCACGCTGGAGCGCCCCCTGACGCCGCGGTTCAGGGAGTAGACTAACAGACTTCCTTCAGCGCAGCTCTTCGAGGGTCGGGGGTCAGCCTCCGGCCCTCGAGGGCGTCTGGGGGTGGGGGGCGCGGCCGCGGCCGATCCACACGAAGGCCGTGGCGGTGAGGGAGCCGTAAACGCTCCCCAGGACGAGGCCAGCGAAGCGGTAAGAGTCCAATGGTTGGCTGAGGAGCCTTGCCAGCCCGGCGTGGTCGCCGATGGCGCCGTGGGCCCGCTGGGCCGCCAAGAAGCCCAGGCTGAGGGCCAGGGCCGGCACCGGCACCCAGGTCCGGGATCGGGGCAGATGGGCGAAGGACCGCCACTGCACCACGCCGAGAACGAGGCCGGCGGCGGGAACGAGGGCCAAGAGGAGCAACTCCTCGCCGCCAGGGGACAGACGATTCCAGGGCGCTACCACGACCACTACCGCCGCCGTGGCCCAAGCGCCAAGGCTCCCGACGAGCCAGGCGAGGCGCACGTCCTGTCCAAGGGTGCGGGACCAGAGGACCAAGCCATGAAGCACCGAAGCCAGGGCCCCGCCGGCGAACAGGAACAGTACGTCCCGCTGCAGCGTGGCCCCCATGGGGTGCAGGGCCAGCCACGCCACGGCACTGGCCAGGGCCCACTTCACCCAGATGGCCACGGCCCGGCGCCCCGTGAACTCGTAGGTCACTAGTTTCTCCGTAGGCAAGCAGCGTTACCCCGGTAGTGTACAGGAATTGCCGCACCGAGGGCGACAGGGGAGGCCGACGGCGAAACCGATGTCGCCGCCCTATCGCTTCATTCCTTGCGCCGGGTCCGCGGGCCGCCCTACAATTCGCCGCCGGACAGGCAGCGCCGGGATGCCGGTACACCCGCCGGGCAGGAGTGCACCTGTGCAATACACCCCCCTCCACGACAAGCACGTTGCCCTCGGGGCCCGAATGACCCAGTTTGGCGGCTGGGAAATGCCCGTGTGGTACGAGGGCATTGCCGAGGAGCACCGGGCGGTCAGGCAGGCCGTGGGGCTTTTCGACGTGAGTCACATGGGAGAGTTCGTGGTTCACGGGGCGGGGGCCCTGGATTTCCTCCGCCGGGTATTGACCAACGACCCCGGTCGCCTCGCTGACAATCAGGCTCAGTACACCCTCATGCCCAACCGCCGCGGGGGCACGGTTGACGACCTGTTGTGCTATCGCCTGGGCTCGGGTGTCTACCTCCTGGTGGTCAACGCGGCCAATATCGAGAAGGACTTCGCCTGGCTCCAATCCTTGGCCGAGCCCAGCGTGGAGATCGACGACAAGTCCCCGTCGAAGGCCCTGTTGGCCCTCCAGGGTCCCCGGGCGGTGGAGGTGCTCGCGCCCTTGACGGACCTCGACGTGGCAGGCATGGGCTACTATCACTTCGACCGGGGCGCCGTGGCGGGCAGCCAGGCCCTTGTATCCCGCACCGGGTACACGGGGGAGGACGGCTTCGAGGTCATGGTGCCGGCCGCCGACGCCGTCGACATGTGGGCGGCCCTCACCGCTGCCGGAGCCGACCACGGCTTGCGGCCCGCCGGCCTTGGGGCTCGCGATTCCCTGCGCCTCGAGGCCTGCTATCCCCTGTACGGCCACGAGCTCGACGACGACACCAGCGCCATCGAGGCCGGCCTATCTTTTTGCGTCAAGTTCGACAAGCCGGGCATGGTGGGCATGGAGCGACTTCGCCGGGACAAGGAGGAGGGGCCGGCCAAGCGCCTTATAGGCTTCGAGTTGACGGAGCGAGGAGTGCCCCGCCAGGGCTACCCCCTCGTGGCCGACGGTCGCGAGGTGGGGGTTACCACCAGCGGCACCATCGGGCCCACGGTGGGCAAGGCCGTGGGCTTGGGCTACGTGCCGCCGGAGTACGCCAAGGTGGGCACCGAGCTGGCGGTTCGCATCCGGGGCCGGGACGTCGCGGCCCGGGTGGTAAAGCGCCCCTTCTACAAGCGCCCGCCCCTGCCGGCACCGCCATGATCGTCGACATGCCCGTCCTGCGGGGCCGGTGCGTCGCCCTCAGACCCTACGCCGCGGGCTTCACCGAGGATGAGCTTCGGGCCCTTTATCGTTGGGGCCGGGACCGCGAGCTCCTCGAGCTGGCTGGGGGCAGCCGCCTGGCCATGAGCTTCGAGCGGTTCCAGGCCATGTTCTTGAAGCAGCTCCCGAGGCGCAACGGCCCGCGGCAGCAGTTGTTCGCGGTGTTGGCGAAGGACGGCGGGATGATCGGCCGCATCGGCCTCTTCGGCTTCGACCCGCGGCGGACGAGGGCCGAGCTTGGAATCGTCATCGGTGAGCGGTCCCGCTGGGGCCAGGGCTACGGCCGCGACGCCGTGGCCACCTTGACCAACCACGGCTTCGATACCCTTGGTCTGGAGCGGATCGTGCTGTTCACGTTCCTAGACAACGAGCGGGCCCAGAAGGCCTTCGCCGCCTGCGGATTCAGGGTCGTGGGCCAGGCGCGGCGCTTCACCTTCGGCCGGGGCGTCCACACCGAGCTGGAGATGGAGTTGCGGGCCGAGTGGCGATGAAGTACATCCCCCAAACCCCCGCCGACGAGAAGGCGATGCTCGCCGTGGTGGGGGTCGATACCGTGGAAGACCTCTTCGCCGACATTCCGGCGCGGTTTCGCTTTCCGGAGGTGCACCTGCCCCCCGGCGTCAGCCAGCTCGAGATGGAACGACGCCTCGCGGCCCTGGCCGACGCCAACATCAGTCTCCGCGACCTCACGTGCCTCCTTGGCGCCGGAGCGTATCGCCACTACGTGCCCCCCGTCGTGGATGCGATCCTGCAGCGGGGCGAGTTCCTGACGGCCTACACGCCATACCAGCCGGAGCTAGCCCAAGGCACCCTGACGGCTGCCTTCGAGTTCCAGTCGATGGTTGCGGCCCTCACGGGCATGGAGGTGGCCAACGCCTCTCTGTACGACGGGGCCAGCGCATTGGCCGAGGCGACGCTCATGGCTGCCCGGGCCACCCGCCGCGACGGCGTCGTGTTGGCGGCCAGCCTGTCGCCAGCGGCCAGGGAAACGGTGGCCACCTACGCCCAAGGGTTGGCCCTGCCCATCGCCGAAGTACCCTGGGGCGCCGATGGCCGCGCTCACGCCGACCTGGTCCGGAAGGCCGTTGGCGCCTCGACGGCGTGCCTGGCGGTGGGCTACCCCAACTTCTTTGGCGTCATGGAGGATCTCGAGGTCATGGCCGACATCGCCCACGGCGCTGGGGCCCTCCTGGCCGTGTACGCCAACCCCATCGCCCTGGGGCTGTATGCCGCCCCCGGGGACCTGGGCGCCGACATCGTGGTGGGGGAAGGCCAGCCCCTAGGGGTGCCCCTCATGTTCGGTGGCCCGTACCTCGGCATCATGGCCACCAGGCGGCGGCTCATGCGGACCATGCCCGGCCGCGTCGTGGGCGCCACCACCGATGTCGACGGGCGCCAGGCCTTCGTGATGACCCTCAGGGCCCGGGAGCAGGACATCCGCCGCCAGCGGGCCACAAGCAACATATGCACCAACCAGAACCTCGTGGCCCTGGCCGCCACGGTGTACATGGCCGCCATGGGGGAGGAGGGCCTCAAGGAGGTGGCCCTCCAGTGCTACCACAAGGCCCACTACACCCGTGACCGGCTGGCAGCCCTGGCGGGCTACGAGGCGGTGTTCGACGGGCCCCACTTTCACGAGTTTGCCCTTCGATTGCCCAAGCCGGTGGCCGAGGTGGCTGACGAGCTCCTGGCCGAGGGCTTCGCTGGCCCCTACGACTTGGGGCCGCACTTCGAAGACCTGGCCGGTTGCGCCCTGTTCTGCATCACGGAGATGGTGCCCCGGGAAGAGATAGACCGGCTCGTTGGGGTCCTGGCCGCGGTAGGGGGTGCGGCGTGATGCGTCCCGAGGCCCCCCCCGAGGCCCTCCTGGTGGAGCTGTCGGTCCCGGGCCGGGGCACGGATTACCTGCCCCGCCTCGACGTGCCGCAAGCGCCGCTGCCCGACGCCCCGCGAGGGCGCCTGGGCTTGCCGGAGGTGAGCGAGGTGGACGTGGTGCGCCACTTCACCCGCCTCTCCCAGCTGAACTACAGCATCGACACGGGGATCTACCCCCTCGGCTCCTGTACGATGAAGTACAACCCCCGGGTGAACGAGGCCGTGGCGCGGCTGCCGGGCTTCCTCGACATTCACCCCCTGCAGGATGAAGCCACCGTCCAGGGTGCCCTGGAGCTCCTGTGGGAGCTGCAGGAGGCCTTGTGCGCCATCGCCGGTATGGATGCATGCTCCGTGCAACCGGCGGCGGGGGCCCAGGGCGAGTTCACCGGGGTGCAGATGATCCGGGCCTACCATCGGGACCGGCGGGACGCGGGCCGCGACACGATCCTGGTGCCCGACTCCGCCCATGGCACGAATCCGGCCACGGCGGCAATGGTTGGCTACGCCGTCGAGGCCATAGTCTCCGACGAGGGGGGCAACATCGGCCTCGACGCCCTCAAGGCGGCCATGGGCGACCGGGTGGCTGGACTCATGGTCACGAACCCGAATACCTTGGGCCTCTTCGAGAAGCACATCGCCGAGGTGGCGGACATCGTCCACGCCGGTGGTGGGCTGGTCTACGCCGATGGCGCCAATATGAACGCCCTCCTCGGGGTGGCCAAGGCCCGGGACTTGGGCATGGACATCTTGCACTACAACCTACACAAGACCTTTGCCACGCCCCATGGCGGCGGCGGCCCAGGGGCGGGGGCCACGGCCGTGGTGGAGGCCGTGGCCCCCTTCCTGCCGCGGCCGGTAGTCGTCCGGCGTGGCGATGGCAGCTTCGGCCTCGATGCCGACAGGCCGCGGTCAATCGGTCGCGTGCATGGTTTCCACGGCAACTTCTCCAACTGCGTCCGGGGCTTGGCCTACATCCTGGCCAATGGCGCCGATGGCTTGGCGGCGGTCAGCCGGGCGGCGGTGCTCAACGCCAACTATGTCAGGGTGCGCCTGCGGGAGCGGTACGACTCGCCCTTCGACCGCTTCTCCATGCACGAGGCCATCTTGACGGGGCGCCGCCAGGCAAAAAGGGGCGTCCACACCCTGGACATCGCCAAGCGGCTAGAGGACTACGGCTGTCATCCCCCCACGATCTACTTCCCCCTGACGGTGCCCGAGGCGATGCTCATCGAGCCCACGGAGACCGAGAGCTTGGCCTCGATGGATGCCTTCGTGGCGGCCATGATGGCCATTGCCGACGAGGCCGAGACGGACCCGGACCTAGTGACCAGCGCGCCCCACACTACGCCGGTCCGCCGCCTCGACGAGGCCACGGCGGCCCGCAAGCCGCGCCTTACCTGGTCCGACACGGCGGGTTGAAGCCCCTGGCGCCCCACCGGGGCTTCCCCGGCGAGGAGTGCGCCGTCGTGGGGGTGTATGCCCCCGGCCGCCGGGTGGGCCGCCTCGTGCTCCACGGCCTGATCGAGCTGAACCACCGGGGCCAGGAGAGCGCCGGCATCGCCGTCGCCGGCGCTGGCGGGATCGAGGTGGCCAAGGGCCGGGGCATCGCCGAGGTGGTTTTCGGCTTCGGGCGCGAGATACCGGCGCCCCCTGGGGCGGTCCTGGCGGTGGGCCACAATCGCTACTCGACGTCGGGGGGCCTGTGCGACGCCCAGCCCCTGGAGTACAACGGCCTGGTCTTGGCCCATAACGGTAACCTGACCAACGCCGCCGCCCTGAGGCCGGAGTTCGAGCCCCCCAGCGTCAACGGAGAGCGGCCCGAGAGCGATTCGGCGGTAGCCCTGCAGGTGCTGTCCAGATCCCCGGGGGCTACCGTGGAGCAGCGAATCCGCCGCGGCCTCGGGCGGATGCAGGGGGCCTACTCCTTCGTCTTGGCCACCCGAGACACCCTTTTTGGGGTCCGGGATCCCAAGGGCTTTCGGCCCCTGGTCCTCGGCCGTCTGGAGGGGGGCTGGGTGCTGGCGTCGGAGACGGCGGCCTTTCCCCGGATGGGGGCTAAGGTGGTGCGGGAGATCGCCCCCGGGGAGATGGTGCGGATTGACGGTGCCGGAGTGAGCTTCCGGTCCCTTGGCCCCCTGTCCCCCGCCGATCCGGCCCGGTGCATATTCGAGCTGGTGTATCTGTCTCGGCCGGACAGCCGGGTGTTCTCCCAGTCGGTGGAGCGCTTCCGGCGCCTGACCGGGGAGATCTTGGCGCGGAAGGCCCCGGTGAAGGCCGACGTGGTGATGCCCGTGCCCCGCTCCGGCATATCGGCGGCCATCGGCTACGCCGCCTCGGCCACGGCTCGGGAGATGGGCATGACCTACGAGCAGGGGCTGCTGACCAACGCCTACTCGGGCCTCACGACGGGTTACCGGACCTTCATCCTGCCGGCGGATCGGGACTCGGCAGCGGTGATGAAGTACAGCGTCGTCGAGGAAGTGGTGCGGGGTCGTGACCTGGTGATGGTGGATGACTCGGTGGTCCGGGGGTCCTTTCGGCGCATCGCCGAGAAGCTCCGGGCGGCCGGGGCGAGGTCGATCCACCTGCGGGTCGCCTCGCCGCCCCTGGTGGCCGGCTGTTACTACGGCGTCGATTTTGGCGCAGGCGAGCTCCTGGCCCACAGACTTCCGGACGCCGAAGAACGGGCCGGCTACCTTGGCGTCGACTCCCTGGTGCACCTTTCGTGGGCCGAGTTGGTGGCGGCGGCGGAGGCGACGCCCTTGCCTGGGTGGGATCACGACGATCCAGGGGTGTTCGGCGCCCACGGCTTCTGCGGGGCGTGCTTCACGGGCAAGTACCCCACCGAGGTGGCCGGTGTGATCCCCCGGGAGGCGGCGGCCCGGGGCAGCCCATGACTCGCCTCGGTCTTTTCAGCACCCTGACCGGCGCCGGCTCCCGGGTCCTGGTGGAGCGGATCGCCGGGGCATCGGCCGCAGGGCGCCTGGGGGAGGCCCGGGTCGCCTTCCTGTTCGTGAACCGGGAGGCCGGGGAGTCGGAGGTCACGGATGAATCCGTGGCCTCGATCCGCGGCGACTACGACTTCCCCGTGGTGCGGGCTTCGGCGGTGCGCTTCAGGGCGGACGAGCGCAAGGCGGCCCGTCGGGCGGCGGCGGCTGGTGAGGGCGACGAGGCCCTGTGGGCGTGGCGGGACGCCTTTTACGAGAGCTACAGGGACCGCCTGGCTGACACGGCAGTCGATGTGCTCCTGGGGGACATGTGGATCTGGGGCCGGCGGGCGTGCGCCGAGCGCCGCGGCCTGAATCTGCATCCGGCCTTGCCGGGGGGGCCCATCGGCAAGATGTGGTTCGACGTGATCTGGGATCTGGTGGCAGCGGGGGCGACGGAGTCAGGGGTGATGTTGCACCGTGTGACTCCAGAGGTGGACCTGGGCCCGGTGGTCGCCTTCTGCCGTTACCCACTGCGGGGCCCGGGCCTGGACGATCTGTGGGCGGCGCTGCCGGTAGACCCTGCCGCGCGGCGGCACCTCGTCGCCGTCGAGAGGGCAAGGAAGCGCGGCTGCGACCACCCCCTGTTCGTAGCCCTGAGGGCTCAGGGACTGGCCCGGGAGGTGCCCATCATGCTGGAGGCGGTGCGGGCCGTGGCCGAGGGGCGCCTCGGCTTCGCCGGCGGTGGCGTGGTGGATGCCGCCGGAGATTCAATCTCGGGCGGCTTGGACCTGACGGGCCCAGTCGAGGCGAGGCTGGCGGCGGACAGCTAGTGTCGCAGACCTTGGGGCGGCCGGGATAGCCCTCAGAGCACGTGGCGCCGAGCGGCCCGCCAGAGGAGGAGCACCTCCAGGGCCGCCGCCGCGGCGCTGGCGAAGGACAGGGTGGACACCGGCTGCTGGAGGGGGATTCGGGCCTTGGCGTGGATTGGCGGCAGTTTGATGACGGCGGTGGTGTTCAGCTCTGTTCGCTACTAGAAGGCGGTGGCGGCAACGCGCTTCGTCAGTCGCTCCCCT
>CAZXNP010000056.1:0-9228 GCA_964642035.1 uncultured Anaerolineales bacterium
GCGTCGACAACGTCGACATCGCGGCGGCGACGCGGCGCGGGGTCATGGTCGTCACGGGAGCCCTCGCGGGCGCCGACTCGGGGGGGGCTGGGGCAGCAGCCCGTGCCTCGCCGTGGCCGGCCCTGCCAGCCACCGGAGCCTCCGGTATCTCGATGTCCTCGTCGGCGGTGCCTATGACGGCTATGGGCGTCCCCACGGGCACGGTGTCCCCTTCGGCCACAACGAGGGCCCTCAGGATTCCGGCGTCGAAGGCCTCGATCTCGATGTTGACTTTGCCTGTCTCGATCTCGGCCAGAATGTCGCCCTTGGCAACCTCGTCGCCTTCATGCTTCATCCAGCGGAGGATAGTGCCCTCCTCCATGTCGTAGCCCATCTTTGGCATCACGACGTTGGTAGCCATGCCCCGACCCTCCCCTAGATGATGCCGTGGCGGCCCAAGGCGGCCAGCACTCTGTCCGCCGACGGCCAGGCTTGCCGCTCGAGATTGGCCGCGTATGGGACCGGGACCTCCATGGCGGCCACCCGCAACACGGGAGCATCGAGCCAGTCGAAGGCATCCTCCTGAATCCGTGCCGCCACCTCGGCGCCAACGCCGTAGCTCCGCCAGTCATCCTCCACGACCACCACCCGGTTGGTCTTCTTCACGCTAGCCACCACGGTATCGGTGTCCAAGGGGCGCAGCCAGCGGAGGTTGATCACCTCGGCCTCGAGGCCGTGGTCATCGGCCAGGCGCTGGGCCGCCTCAAGGGCAATCTGCAGCCCCCGGGAGTAGCCCACCAAGGTAACGCCCCCGGGCTGCCCTTCCCGCTCGATGAAGGCCCTGCCCACAGGCAGGGTGAAGACGTCGACCGGCACCTCGCCCCGGAGGCGGTAGAGGAGCTGGTGCTCCAACACCACCACCGGGTCGTCGAGGCGCAGGGCCGTGGCCAAGAGGCCCTTGGCATCATGAGGCGTGGCCACGGCGCACACCCTGAGGCCGGGAATATGGGCAAAGAGGGTGTCGAAGTTCTGTGAGTGGGTCGAGGCCAGCTGGACGCCGCCCCCCACGGTGCGCACCACAATGGGGGCCTGGGCCTGTCCGGCGAACATGGACCGCACCTTGGCCGCGTGGTTGATAATGGCGTCCGACGCCAGCAGGGCGAAGTTGACCGTCATTATCTCCGCCACAGGCTTCAAACCGCCCATGGCGGCCCCGGTGGCCACCCCCGCGATGCCACCCTCGGCGATGGGGGTGTCGCGCACCCTGTCATCACCGTACGTCTCGGGCAGGCCCCGAGTGACGCCATAGGCACCGCCATACTTGTTTACATCCTCGCCCATTATGAAGCCAGTGGGCTCCTCGGCCAGCCACTCATCCAAGGCGGCGTTCAAGGCCTCGGTGATGGTCATGGTGCGGGTCTCGCCTCGGGGGGGCATGGCCTCTGGAATGGGGGCGACGATGTCCCGGTGCAGCTCCTCGGCCGGCGGCTCGGGGCTGGCCGCCGCGAAGGCCACGGCGTCGGCCACGATCTTGGCCGCCTCGTCTAGCATCTGGGCGACGTCGTCACTGGTGACGATGCCGGCGGCAATGAGACCCTCGGGGAAGGTCGTGACCGGGTCGAGGTCCCGGAAGCGGGCGATCTCCTCCTTGTCGCGGTAGAGATCCGGGTCGGCCATGGAGTGGGCCCGATAGCGGTAGGTGCGGGCCTCGATGGCGTAGGGGCGCCTGTCCCGGCGGCACGTCGCCACGGCTTCGGCCACGGCGCCGTGGACGGCCACGGGATCCATGCCGTCCACCACCACCGACGGCATTCCGAACAGGGCGGCCTTGGCCGACAGCTCGGTGACCGCCGAGTGGGTAGCCAGGGCGGTGCCCATCCCGTACATGTTGTTCTCGATGTAGAAGACCAGGGGCACCTTCCACAGGGCCGCGAAGTTGAGGGCCTCCCAGAAGTAGCCGATGTTGGTGGCGCCATCGCCCATGATGGCCATGCCCACCGCGTCGTCATTGCTGCCCAGGACCCGGCGCCGGTACTCCGTGGCGAAGGCCAGGCCGACGCCGACGGGCACGTGGCCACCAACGATGGCCCAGCCCCCCAGCATGCGGTGGTCACTGGAGAAGAAGTGCATGGAGCCGCCCCGGCCCCGGACCACCCCATCCACGCGTCCGAAGAGCTCTGCCATCAAGCTGTTGGCGTCCACGCCCCGGGCCAGGGCGTAACCATGGTCCCGGTAGTGGGCTATCAGGAAGTCGCGGTCCTCGAGGGCGGCCACTGCGCCCACGGCCGAGGCCTCCTGGCCCTGACACAGGTGCACGAAGCCACCGGCGTTACCCAGGGCGTATTGTCGCGCCGTGGCGTCCTCGAATTCCCGAATGAGAAGGATCTGGAACAGCATCTCGCGGAGGCGCGCCGGCTCCAGGCCGGACCTTTCTAGGTTCGGGGCCTCAATACGTGTCGTATCCATGACGAAGGGCGATCTCCCAGGCCGGTCAAACAGATCCCTATGACATCTCCCCCACCGCCGGCACCGGCGCGGCGATGGCCCCCGCTGCGCCAGCAAGCTCGTCGCGACGGCCTTTGAGGGCCAAGGACGCGAGCACCATGAAGCCGGCGATGAAACCCAGCATGCGAAAGGCGGACTCGTATCCCAGGAATCCGCCGCCGAAGGAGGCCACGGTGGCCCCGATCAGGGCACCGCCAACGAGCTGCCCGACGCTGATGGCCAGGGACAGCCCCGCCTGGGCGGCGGCCCGATGCCGCGGCGGCGCCTCATTCAGCAAGACGTATCGCAGCGGGGCCCCAAGGACCGCCGCCATCCCCAAGCCCACTAGGGATGCCGCCAAGTAGAAGATCCTGACGCTGGTGCCGATGTGGCCCACCGCGACGAGGCCCGCACCAAGGAGAAGGCTGCCGGAGGCAATCACCATCCGGGAACCGACCTGGTCGAGCATGCGGCCCGAAAGCGGCGCCCCGATGGTCATCGCCACAACGATGGGCACTAGCATGAAGCTGGCCTCGGACTTGGTGACACCGAAGGCCTCCACCAACAAGTCCGGGACGAAGATCACCGCCGCCTCGACGATGCCGATGGCCAGGGCCAGGCCCAGGACCACGAAAGCCTGGCGCGATGAGAACACAGGAATGGAGAGCACGGGGTCTTGGGCGCCGCGCTCCACCGACACGAAGGCCACTCCGCCGAGGATGGCCGCCACCATGAAAGGCAGCACCCCAATGGACATCATGCTGGCAGCCGCCCGGGTGGCATCAAGGCGGTTGACCCCCAGGGCAAAGGCCGTCAGGGACCCGGACAAGAGTACGATGCCAGGCCAGTCGAGGCTCCGGTGACCCCCGGCATGGCCGGCCGGCAGAATCCGCAAGCTGGCCACCACCAGGGCCGCCGCGACGGGGATGTTCACCAAGAAGAGCCACCGCCAGTCGTGGCGGAGCAACACCCCGGCCAAGATCGGGCCGATGATGAAGGCCAGACCGAAGACGGCCCCGAGGATGCCAAGGGCCCGCCCCCGGCGCTCGGCCGGGAAGGTGTCGCCGATCACGGCCGACGCCACTGGGAACACGCCGCCAGCGGCGAAGCCCTGCACGGCCCGACCGGCGAGGAGAATCGGGAACGTGGCAGCGGCGGCCACCACTAGGGAGCCGCAGGCAAACAGCAACACATCGGCCACGTACACTCGGCGCCGGCCCACCAGGTCGGCGAGCTTGGCTGTGAGGGGGGTGCCGATTAGGCCCGTGAGGATGTACATGCCGTACACCCAGGCCACGACCCGCTCGTCCACCCCGAAGGTTTCCTGCAGATCTGGCAGCACCGGCCCCACGATCGCAATGTCCAAGGCACCCATGAGGACACCCATGAACAGCACGGCCAGAATGCGGTTGCGCTTCCTTTGGTCGTCGATCTCCACTAGGGTCTCCTCGAACCGTCGGTATGGAGCCGGGGCCGACGGCGGGAAAGTGTAGGATTCCCCTCCGGGGCAAGCAACCGCCAGCGGGGTGGCCGCCGCCTACGCCAGGGCCAGGTCCGGATCGGCCTTGAAGCGAGACTCGGGCCGCTTGGCATTGAGGACGCTTATCCGCCCCGACACGTCCCGAGCCACTGCCAACAGCGCCTGGGCAGCTGGGGAATCGGGGTGGGCGAGCACCAGGGGCGTGCCGGAGTCACTTGCCGGCGGCGCCGCCGGGTCGAGGGGGATGGCCCCCAGATAGGGGACCTCCAGCTTCTCGGCCAAGGTCTTGCCGCCGCCCCGGCCGAAGATGTCATACCGCTTGCCAGTGTCCGGCGCAACGAAACCGCTCATGTTCTCGATCATGCCCAGCACCGGGACGTCGATCTGCTCGAGGCGGAACATGGACACGCACTTGAGCACGTCCGCCTGGGACACCAGTTGGGGAGTGGTCACCACCACCGCCCCCGTTAGGGGCAGCGCCTGGGCCAGGGAGAGCTGCACATCGCCGGTGCCCGGGGGCAGATCGATCACCAAGTAGTCAAGGTCGCCCCAGCTGACGTCTCCAAGGAATTGACGCAAGGTGCCGTGGAGCATTGGCCCGCGCCACACAAGGGGCGTGGCGGGATCCACCAGGAAGCCGATGGACATCATCTTGACGCCATGGGCCATCACCGGCTCGATGGTCTTGCCATCCTTGGACACGGGGCGCTCGTCGCTGGCGCCCATCATGATGGGCACGTTGGGGCCGTAGACGTCGGCGTCGAGGAGCCCCACCGACGCCCCCTCGGCGGCCAGGGCCACGGCGAGGTTGACGGCCGTCGTGGTCTTGCCCACGCCCCCCTTGCCGCTGGCCACGGCGATGGCGTTCCGCACTCCAACATCAATGTGCCCGGCCAGGCGCCCATCGTGACGCACCTGGGCGTCCCAAGCCACGGCCACCCCCTCGGCGCCGGCATGCTCCCTGAGGGCCCGGGTGACGTCCTCTTCGATCTTGGCCTTCAGGGGGCAGGCGGGGGTGGTGAGGACAATGGTGAGGGACACGTTCCGGCCCTCGATCTCCACGTCCCGGACCATGCCTAGGCTGACGAGGTCCTGATGGAGCTCCGGGTCGTTAACCCGGGATAGGGCGGCTATCACCCGCTCCTCCGTCGGCGCCTCGGGCGGTTGCCCGGCCGTGCCGTCATTCATGTGAGATTGCATGTGAGAGTGCTCCTTTGCCATGTTGCTAGCCGCCGGCGGTACCCGCGGCGTCGGTGGAGGCATCGGTGCGCGCATCGCCATCGTCCCGAGCCCTGTCCAGGGCCTCGGCATAGACCTCGGCCACGTCCATCACCCGCACCCCCTCGACTCCCATACTGCTCTTGGCGCTGTCGAGCATCGTGAGGCAGAAGGGGCAAGCCACCCCCACGACGTCCGGCTCTATGGCCAGGGCCTCCTCCATTCTGATCTCCCCAACGGCCCGATCCTGGGCCCCCTCGAACCACATCTTGCCGCCGCCGCCTCCGCAACACAGGCCCTTCTCGCGACGCCGGGGCATCTCGACCACATCGATCCCCGCCGCCTTGAGGGTGTCCCGGGGCGCCTCGAATTCGCCGTTGTAGCGGCCGAGGTAGCATGAATCGTGGAAGGTGACGCGTCCTTGGTCCGCCGCGCAGGACGGCAAGCGCCCGGCGGCCACGAGTTCCCTGATCAGCTGGGTGTGATGGATGACCTCGTATTGGCCGCCGAACTGCGGATACTCGTTTCGAATGGTATTGAAGCAGTGGGGGCAATGGCACAGCACCCGGTCGAAATCGAGGTGCGCCATCTGCTCCACGTTCTCGGCGGTAGCCGTCTGGTACAAGTACTCCTCGCCCAAGCGCCGGCCGCTCTCCGCCGTGCACCGCTCCTTGGCCATAATAGCATACGACACCCCCGCCTCCTCCAAGAGACGGACCATGGCCCGGGCGATGCGCTGGTTTCGTTTGTCGTAGCTGGAGGAGCAGCCCACGAAGTACAAGACGTCCACGCGATCACCCGGCTTGGCCCGGGGAACGTCGAGGCCCTCGGCCCAGGCGGCCCGATCCTCCGCGGCGTAACCCCACGGGTTGCCGGCGGTCATCATATTCCTCAGGGTGCCGCCGGCCGTGCCCGGCAGCTCTCCTTCCATCAGGGCCAGATGGCGGCGCAAGTCCACCACGTCGTCCACGATCTCGATGAAGGACGGGCACGCCTCGACGCAGGCCAGGCACGTGGTGCAGCCCCATAGGGCCTCGGGGTCCACCAGGGCTTCGGCCCCGATGATGGTCGGCTGAGGGTCGGCGCCCCCGGGGCCCGGGCCACCAGCCTCCGCTCCGGCGGGCAGATCGCCGCCCCCCCCGGGCAACCCTTCCCGAAGTCCCTGGGACAGGTTCACGATGATTCGCTTTGGATTCAGGGGCGAGGCGCTCATCACCGCGGGGCACACCGTCTCGCACCGGCCACAGCGAACGCAGCTGTCGACCCCCAGGCGCTGCTTCCAGGTGAACTCCGCCAGGTGGCCGACGCCGTAGACCTCGGCGGTCTCGATGTCGATGGCGGCCAACCGGGCCCCTGCGGGCAAGCCATCCACGGGCTGGAGGACTGCGTTCGTGGCCGCCGACAGCATGTGCACCGCGTTGGTGTACGGCACGGCGGCGATGAACACGAGGGCGGCCACGGCATGGAATAGCCACAGGGTCAGGTGCAGGGGCGCGAGCCACCGGGTGAGGAACCACGCCGGGGCAAGGAACACTCCGTCGGCCACTGTCTGACCCACGAAGGATACCCCGCCCCAGTCCACCGGGGCCATGGCCAAGCGCAGGCCCTCCACGGCAAAGCCCGAGACGTTGACCACCAGGAGAGTCCACAGGACGAAGTCCCACTCCCCGGCCACGTGGGCCGGCTGCACGAAATAGCGCCGGTACATGGCCATGAACAACCCAGCCACCAGGACCAGGCCGGCGGCGTCGAGGACGAACTCGTAGACGAGGTAGAAGGTGCCGCCAAGGAAGCGGCGCCCCAGCAGCAGGTGGGCCACGTCCCAGTCCACGGTGGCCAAGACGGTGCCCACAAAGAGGAGGCAGAAGCCCCAGAACAAGCCGGTGTGGAAGATGCCCGGATAGGCCCGCTCCATGGTCTTGGCCTGGCCCACGACTTGGCTGCCAAAGAGGGCCAGGCGCCGCCGCGGATGCCCCGTGGCCCTGGGGGCGGGGCCATGACCCCCCATCCAGAGACGCCAGTGGCGGTACACGCCGTAGGCGAAAATGGCCACCGCCAAGGCGCCGCCAAGATACAGGAAGCCCTGGGCCCACACGGGCACGTTGCAGAAGGTTGGCCGCAAGGGCTCCAAGGGCTGACGGCAGGCAGCCAGGGCTTCAGGAGTCATCTCGTGCCTCCAGGGCGGTCTGTGGGGGGGCGAAGGCTGGCGATCGCCGCCGGGCTCAGGGGGATGTCCCCGGCGATTTCTTCTCGAACTCCGGCGCAACGAAGATCAGGCCCGGCCCGGCCTCCGGCGCCCCAGCTGGAGCCATGGCCGTGTCCGAACCCAGAACCGCAAAGGCCGCCCCCTTGGCCATGGGCACCGTGAGGACCAGGGCCAAGGCGACGACCAAAGCCGATACCGCCAGGGCCACCCCTTGGCCGCCGGCCACCTCTGGGACCGCCTCGTCGGGCCCCGCGGCCATGTACATCGCCGCCACGGGTCGCAGGTAGGCGAAGGCCGACACGACGCTTGCCACCACCACCACCACGGACAGGGGCGTCAGATTGGCGCCCACCAAGGCCTGGAAGATGAACCACTTGCCGAGGAACCCGGCGGTGGGGGGCAGACCAGTGAGGGACAGCAGAAAGATGGCCATGGCCATGGCCAGACCCGGGTGGCGGCGCCCAAGACCCCGCAGGTCGTCCAAGGACGCCGCGTCGCCGCCCTCGGCCCCAGGCCCGAGGGCGGCCAGGACCCCAAAGGCGCCCACGGTGGCTAGGCCATACACCAGCACGTAAAAGAGGGCGGCCGTGGTACCCTCGGGGGGGCCGGCAGCCACGGCCGCCAGCAGGTAGCCGGCGTGGCCTATGGCGCTGAAGGCCAGCATGCGCTTGATGTTGCCTTGCACAAGGGCCATGAGGTTGCCCACGGCCATCGTCAGCACAGCCGCGGCCGTGACGACGGGCAGCCACAGGTTAGTCAAGTGGGGGAAACCCACCCACAGCACCCGCACCAGGGCGGTGAAAGCGGCGACCTTGGTGCCAGCGGCCATGAAGCCCGTCACCGGGGCCGGGGCGCCGGTGTACACGTCCGCCGTCCACTGGTGGAAGGGCACTATGGAGGCCTTGAAGCCAAGGCCCACGAGGACCATCCCTAAGGCCGCCGCCTGGACCGCCAAGGGCACTTGGAGCCCTACGGGGAGGGAATCGGAGAGGGTCAGGCTGTGGGCCGCTACAGCAGCCAGGGCCGTGGCGCCGAAAGAGGCGTAGACGAGGGCCGTGCCGTACAGGAAGAAGGCGGCGGCGAAGGAGCCAAGGACGAAGTACTTCAGGGCCGCCTCCCGGGCGGCAGCCTCCGTGTGGCGATAGCCGGTCAGTACGTAGAAGGCCAGGGAGAAGGTCTCCAGGGCCAGGAACATGACGACCAGATCATTGGCCGCGGCCAGTAACATCATGGCCGCGGCGGACAGGTTGACGAGGGCGAAGTACGGCCCCGGCGCCATGCCCCGGCCATCCAAGTAGCGGGTACTCACCAGCACCGTGAGGGCCGCCACGGCCAGAAGCACCAGCCAGGCGTAGACGGCGAAGCCGTCCACCACGACCCGGGGAAAGCCGGTTCGCCCAAGGCCGGCGATGGCAAACACGTCCGCCGGCCGGCGCCCCCACTGAAACCAGGCCATGACGCCGGCCAGGGCCAGACCTACCAGGGACGCTCCGGCGTGGATCCGCGGCTCCCGCACCGCCGCAATGTCGACCACCATCACGACGAGACCTGTGGCCAAAACCATCAGGACCGGCAGGAGGGGCGCCAGGTCCGATCCCAGGTGGAAGGACATGGAAGCTCTCTGGTGGCGGATGCTGCGTCAGGGGGCGGGCCCCGGAGATTCTAACACCGAGTGAACGCCTCGGCGAGCGGTTGGCATTCCCAGGCCAGCTGCCCGGCTGGGGCGCCGGGCCGCCTCGGGAGCAGTAGGTCGCCTCGTGGAGCCCCCTAGAGGGGGCCGGCCGAAAAGCCCCTTTGGCATTCGGCCCGCGCTGCATCGGTCCTGGACGGCGTCGCTGCGGCGGGCGGAGTACCTCTGGGG
>CAZXNP010000057.1:0-9223 GCA_964642035.1 uncultured Anaerolineales bacterium
GAACCTGCAGTGTGCATATGGTATCTATGGTGTCTGCGGCGCGTGGTGTCGTGGCGCGCGCCCAGCACACCCACGCCACCAATAACACCTCCCCCGACATACCCGCGCGCCTGGAAGCGGAGGCCCACCAGGTTCTCCTCGAGGATCTGCCCGGGGCGGTCGATGTAGTCTTCGTGGCCCTGCACGGGAAGTATGGCGACGATGGCTGCATCCAGGGGGCCCTGGAGCTCATGGATGTGCCTTACACCGGGTCCGGGGTCCTGGCCTGCGCCCTCACCATGGACAAGCCGGCCACCCACGCTTTGCTCGCCGCCTCCGGTTTCCCGGTGCCCCGGGAGGGTGTTGTCACCCAGGACGAGTGGGCCGCCGATCCCGCGGCCTGCGCGGCCCGGGCCGCGGCCTTGGTCGGCCTGCCTTGCGTCGTCTTGCCGGCCCGGGAAGGCTCCAGCTTGGGGGTTGGCGTCGCCACTACCGCCGACCAGCTGCTGGAGGCCATCGAGGTCGCCCTGCGCTATGATCGCCGTGTCCTCGTTGAGGAACGCCTGGAAGGCATGGAGTTCAGCGTGATCGTCCTCGGCAACCATGAGGCCGAGGTTCTATTGCCCACCCAGGTGATAACCACAAATCCTCTGATGACCTACGAGGACAAGTACATGCCTGGCCAGTCCCAGAAGATCACCCCGCCTCAAGTGGACGCCGCGACCTTGGATCGGATCCAGCGGGCGGCCCGGGATGTGTATGGCAGCCTCGGCTTTCGCGGCTACGCCCGCCTCGATGGCTTCTTGTGCGACGACGGGCGACTCCTCTTCGTGGACCCGAACTCGACATCTGGAATGGCTCCGTCGAGCTTCACGTTCCACCAGGCCGCGGAGGCCGGCTTGACTCCCACGGCTCTGATCAGCCGTATCTTGGACCTGGCCCTCGAGGCCCATGCCAACAGCAAGGGACCCCTGTGAGCGACCCTCCCTCCGAGGGCCCTGCGCGCCAAAGGAGACTAGATCGATGGGACCATCCGCTGTCGCTGACATCCTGACCCGCCGGTGGCCCGGCGCCGTGCTCCTCGCCGTCATGGCCGTGGGCGCCATGGCCTGGTCGGCTCCCGGAGCTCCGGCGGCGCCGGCCGTGGGGTGCACGCTGATCTCGGGGCACACCGCCAGCCCTGGGCCCGTCCGCCTCGGCGACACGGTGCACATCAGCCTCACCGTCGAGATCGCCTGCGACAGCGCTCCCCTTACGCGGCACTTCATCGTCGCCGTGCCGGCCTGGGCCGATGGCCTCGACAGCGACGCTGTGCGGGGTGCCGTGAAGGCCTTCGCCGCGGCGGCCGACGCCGAAAGCCGCGAAGTGGGCCTCGTGCTGGGCCATGAGAGTCCTCCCGTGGAGGTGCCCTTGACCAGGGACCCCGCCACCCTCGACCGGGCCCTGGACGATTACGGTCCCGCCCCCGACGGCGCTCCAATAGCCCTGATGCTAGGCGCCGGGCGGGCCATGTTCTACGACAACACCGACTCGGGGCGGGAGCACCTGATCCTCCTCGACCATGGGGGCGTGCCGCGCCTCAGGGCGAGCCGGCTCCGATTCGAGCTCGACGCCACCCTGGAGCTCGGAATTGCCGTCACCCACATCTGCGTTGCCGGTGGCTGTCCGATCCTGCAGGGGGTCGAGCGCATCGACGTTCCCGACACGGCTACCCTGGCCGCTGCCCTTACCCCAATCGCCGCCCGGCCGGCGGTTAACGAGGTCCAGTGGATCACCGTGCGGCAACGCCTTGGCCCCGTCGTGGACTACGTGTTTCCCTCGGCCAACGTCGACCCCACCGCCATGGGCTCCGGGGGCGTGGCCGGCGACTTCATCGAGTGGACCGTGGAGAATCCAGGGCCCGGCGTAGCCTTCGAGTTCGACGTACGGCCCTTCGCCACCGGCCCCGTTGTGGTGGCGGAGCGCCTAGATACCTACGCCCTTGACTCCACCGGGGCCTCCCCCCTCGACTCGTCGCCGGCCCTGGAGCCGGTTGATGTCCTGGCCGAGGCGGCGACGCCCAGCACCTGCCATATGCTGGGTTCTGCCTCGGCCGACCCCCCTGCCGCCACCCTCGGCGACGTGATCACCAGCACCCTGGTACTGGCCACCGACTGCCCCGCGGTGGCCCGAGACGTGGACGTCGTGTTGGCCTTCGACCAGTCGTCGTCGATGCAGGGCCTGCCCGCCGATGCCATGACCGAGGCGGCCGAGTCCTTCCTCGATCGCATCGACTTGAGCCGCTCCCGGGTGGCGGTCATTGGCTTCAGCTCCGACGTGGAGGTCAGGACCGACCTCACGTCGGATCGCGACGTCTTACTGGCGGCCGTCCAGGACATGACCTTCTACGGCGACACAGCCCTCGAGAAGGCCCTGGACACCTCTCGGGGCATCCTGAGGGCCCGCCGCCCCACGGCCCTGCCGGCGGTGGTCCTGCTCACCGACGGCAAGGTGCGGGACGAGCCCGTGGCGGCCGCCGCCTTCGCCAAGGCGGCCGGTATTCGGATTGCCCTGGTGTGCTTCAGCCCCGATCAGGATTGCGACCAGGAAGTGTTCGACGTGGCCTCGTCCCAGTACCTGTTCTTCGCCAGGGACGGCGCCGAGTTGATCGATGCCTACGACACCCTGGGCCAGTACTTGTCGGCGCCAGACATCGAGCGGCTGTCCGTGACCCACGTGCCTTCGGACGCCCTCGAATACACGGGGGCGCCAGGCCACAAGAGTGCACCCCTGGTGTCCCCGGCGGGGCAGCTCGTGTGGAATCGGGCCGACCCCCTCTTGGGGCGCACGATCCTCCAGTATCCGCTGCATGCCCGGGGGGTGGGCGATTGGCCCCTCGCCGAGGACATCGTGGCCTTCTGGGTCGACTCCGCCGGCGGTGCGGGGGGAGTGCGGGTATCGGTGCCGAGGGTGCCCCTGGCGGCCCCGGCTCCCGAGGGGCCCTGCACCTCTGAATCCAATCGGTCCGCGGAGCCCACGGATCCGAGCCTGGGGGACATGGTGACCGTCACCACCATCCTCGACGTCGCCTGCCCTCCATCCAGGGCCAAGATCGACGTGGTGTTTGCCATCGATCACTCCTTCAGCATGGGGACCCTGAATCGTCTCGACAACGCCGTGGCGGCGGTGGAGTCGTTCCTAGATGAGGTGAGCGCCGCCAACGTGTGGACCGGCCTCGTGGCCTTCAACGAGGGCATCACCGACCAGGTTACCCTGGGCGAGGATCCGGATCGGGTCCTATCGGTTCTGCAGGGCCTTCGGGCAGACGGCTCGACGGACATCGGGCGGGCCATTGATGCCTCCGCCGAGCTGCTGGCAGCGGGGCGGCCCAACTCGGAGCGGGTGATGGTGGTGCTCACTGACGGCGAGAACTCTCCGAGCGGTGTTCCGATCCTCGAGGCGGCGGGCCGGGCCGTGGAGGCCGGCATCCTCTTGGTGGCCGTATGTGCCGGCGGACGGTGCGAGCCCGAGCTGGAGCAGGCCGCCAGCGGCCCCCAGTACTACTACAACGTGGGCGATGAGGAGGACTTGTCCGAGCTCTTCGGCCGCCTTGGCAAGGTGCTGGTCGGGTTGCGGCCCTCCGGGTTCTGGGTGGAGGAGCAGGTGCCGTCAGCCTTCCGGCCCGTCGACGGCAACCCCATGCCGAAGATAACCCAAGGCCGTATCCCGAAGCTCGAGTGGCAGTTCGGTGCTCCCGGGGAAACGGGCATCACTTTCAAGCACCGCCTCGAGCCCCTGGCGGTGGGTCTCCGCCCCGTGGCCCTGTGGTCCCGCGTGCGCTACACGATGCAGGGCGGCGCCGCCGGATTGTTCTACGTGCCCCCGGCCGAGGTGACCGTGGCGGGAGGGCCCGTGGTGCCGTTGCCCACGGCCGGCCCTCCGCCCACCCCCAGCCCGGAGCCTACCGAGCCGGCCCCCTTGCGGACCGTCTTCATGCCTGCCCTGCCCAACGGACCCGTTGGCCCGTGACGGATCGCCTCCGGGTCGGAGTCGTCCTCGGGGGGCGATCGTCGGAGCGGGAGATCTCCCTCGAGACCGGCCGCCATGTCTACCACACCTTGGACCAGGGGCGGTTCGAGCCCCGGGCGGTGTACATGGACCGCGGCGGGCGGCTGTGGGAAATCGGCCTGAACCTGCTGGTGCAGAATACCACCTCCGACATCGAGGCGCGCCTCGAGGCCGACGCCCGGCGGCTGCGGTACGAGGATCTGCCCCAGAGGGTCGATTTCGTGTACATCGCCCTCCACGGCAAGTACGGCGAGGACGGCTGCTTCCAGGGGCTCTTGGAGCTTCTCGACGTGCCTTACTCGGGCTCCGGAGTCCTGGCCAGCGCCCTGGGCATGAACAAGGCCGTGCAGCGGCGTCTGCTGGCCTGGGCCGGGGTGGAGGTGCCGGCCCACGTCGTGGTCTTGGCCCGGGAGTGGGGTCGGGACCCGTCAGCCGTCGTGGCCCGAGCGGCGGAGATTGGGGCTCCGTGGATCGTGAAGCCGGCCCGGGAAGGCTGCTCAACCGGCCTCGCCCTGGCGGCCGAGGCCGATGACCTGCCGGCCGCCATCGAGGCTGCCCTTGATTGGGACGACACAGTCCTCGTGGAGGAGAAGCTCCAGGGAACGGAGGTGACGGTGACTGTCCTGGATGGCGATCCGCCTGTCGCCTACCCCCCAACCGAAACCCCGCCCAAGGCGGCGTTCCTGACCATCGAGGAGAAGTTCCTGCCTGGGCAGGGGCAGAACATCACGCCGGCGCCCCTGGAGGCGGCGGACTCTGAAAGGGTGCGGTCCGCGGCGGTGACCGCCTTCCAGGCCTTGGGCCTGAGGGTGTTCGCCCGGATGGACATGTTCGTGACGACGGACGGCCGGGTGGTGCTGGGGGAGCCGAACACCCTGCCCGGCGCCACCCCCAGCTCCACGGTCTTCTTGGGTCCGATGGAAGAGGGCATCGGTCCCCGGGAGCTACTGACCCGGGTCGTGGATGCCTCCCTGGCAGCCCACCGGCAGAAGAAGGGCCCCCTGGACTGATGCCGGTGCTCACCCGGCCATGATCCGCCTGGACCGATTCCTGGCCGCTAATCCGGAGGCTTCGGTGCGGGGACCTTCTCCGGCCACGACCTTTCCCCGCTACTGCTTCGACTCCCGGGTAGTGGGGCCAGGGGAGTTGTTCTTGGCCGTGCGCACCGACCGGGGCGACGGCCACGACTTCATCGCTGCCGCCTGCCGCGGCGGGGCCGCCGGAGTAGTCTGCGAGCGGCCGCCTGAGGCGGTGGACCTGGAGGCCACCTGCATTGTGGTGCCGGACACCCGCCGGGCCATCGAAGCCTACGCCGCCGCCGCCGTCCGCCACTCGGGGGTCAGGGTGCTGGCCATCACGGGCAGCGCCGGCAAGACGAGCACCAAGGAGGCGGTGGCCCACGTTCTAGCCGGCCGCTTTCGAGTATTCAGGAACCCCGGCAACTACAGCGGCCTATACGGTTTGGCTATCGCCCTGGGCGAGCTCGCCGACGACCATGAAGTGGCGGTCCTGGAGATGGCCACGGACCACTTCGGTGAGATCGCCGCCTTGGCCGAGATGGCCCCCCCGGAGGCGGCGGTGGTGACGGCCGTGGCGCCCGCACATCTAGCGGCCTTTCGCGATCTGCCGGGAGTGGCGAAGGAGAAGGGGGCTCTGGTGGCGGCCTTGCCGCCGGAAGGCCTGGCCGTGCTAAACGCCGACGATCCCCTGGTGATGGAGATGGCGGGCCGCACCAGGGCGCCGGTGGTAACTTGCGGCTTCTCGAAGGCCGCCCAGGTGAGGGCCGAGGGGTTGGTCGTCGCGGCCGATGGGACCACCTTCACCCTCACGACCCTGGGGGGTTCTAGGCTCGCCACGATTCCCTGGCTGGGGGCCAACATGGCTCGGGCGGCGTTGGTGGCAGCGGCCCTGGGGTTGCACCTCGGCCTGAGCCTGGAGGAGGTGGTGGACCGCCTTGCGACCCTGGAACCCGTGGCTGGGCGCCTCCGGCCGATTCCGGGCCGCGGGGGCAGCCTCATCCTGGATGACAGCTACAACGCCAGCCCCGAGGCCGTCCTCTCGGGCCTGGAGGTCATGGCCCAGCTCCCGGGCCGACACCGGGTGGCGGTGCTGGGGGAGATGGCTGAGCTCGGGGCCGCCGCCGAGGAGAGCCACCGGCGCATTGGCGCCAGGGCGGCCGCGGTGGCCGATGTGCTTGTCGCCCGGGGGCGCACCGGGGAGTGGGTCGCCCGTGGCGCGAGGGACGCGGGCATGAAGCCAGCCCGGGTCAAGGTGACCTATACCACCGCTGACGCCGTGGCGGCCGTGGAGCCGGAGCTAGGACCCGGCACCTTGGTGCTCGTCAAGGGCAGCGCTGTGGCCCGCATGGAGCAGGTCGTGGCCGGCCTCATGGCGGCGCCGGAGAGGGCACCGGAACTGTTGGTGCGACAGGATGCCGCATGGCGGCAGATCGTGGTAGTGCGGCCCGACCGGCCGACGTGGTTGGAGATCGACCTGGGAGCCATAGGCTCCAACGTGCGTCACCTGGCTGACGTCGCCGCCCCGGCGGGCCTGATGGTGGTGTTGAAGGCCGATGGCTATGGTCACGGCGCAGTCCAGGTGGCCCACACCGCCCTGAACAACGGCGCCGAATGGCTGGGGGTGGCGTGCCTGCCCGAGGCGGCGGCGGTCAGGGAGGCGGGCATCGATGCCCCTGTCCTGATCTTGGGCTACACCCCCGCCTGGCAGGCCCGGGAGGCGGTGGCGCTGGGGGTGGCGGTGACGGTCTTCGACGCCGCCACGGCTCGGGCCTTCAGCGCGGCGGGCAGGGCCATGGCGGGAATCGCCCGGGTGCACGTCAAGGTGGACACGGGCATGCATCGGTTGGGGGTGGCCGCCGCCGATGCCCCCAGCCTCGTGGCCGCCCTCGCGGAGCTGCCGGCCCTGGAGGTCGAGGGCCTCTTCACCCACCTGGCCAGGGCCGACGATCCGTCTGGTGAGGCGGTGGCGGCCACGGACGCCCAGCTACGCGCCTTCGCCTCGGTGGTCAAGGAGCTGGAGGCGGCGGGCCTCAGGCCACCCATCGTCCACGCCGCCAATACCGCCGCCGCCCTCCGGCGGCCGGAAGCCCGCTACGACCTGGTGCGCCCCGGCATTGCCGTCTACGGCTTGGCGCCGTCGCCGTTCATCCGGCCCGACTGGCTGCGACCCGCCTTGGCCTGGAAGACCCAGGTGGCCCAGGTTCGCGCCGTCCCCGCCGGGGAGGCCGTGGGCTATGGCGGATCCTGGGCGCCCGCCTCAGACGGCATCGTAGCCACCATCCCCGTCGGCTACGCCGATGGCTTCCGCAGGGCCCCGGCCACCTGGAACCACGTGCTGGTGCGGGGCCGGCCGGCGCCGGTGGTGGGGCGAGTGTCAATGGACCAGGCTGCCGTCGACGTCACCGGTATCCCCGGGGTCCGCCAGGGCGACGAGGTGGTGCTCATCGGGCGCCAAGAGGGTGTGGAGATAGGCGCCGACCAGGTGGCCGAGTGGCTCGGGACCATCGCCTATGAGGTGGTGTCGGCCATTCTCGCCCGGGTCCCTCGGGTCGGCTGAGTCCCCCGGGTCGGACCCGGGGCTCGTCGGGTGGGGCGCGTAATCGGGCGGCGCGTAGTATTGTATGTTCAACCCGCGGCGCCCATGTGACGTGGCGCCCAGCGATCGGAGCCTGCCCGATGCGACACCGGCAACTGACATTCACACTGTCGGGCGCCACATGCGCCGTCGTCCTCGTGGCGGCCCTGGCCCCCATCCTAGGAAGCCTTGAGGCCGGATTGGTGCCCGCGGCCTCCGCCCAAGGCGACTTCGACGTCGTGGCCGACGGCTTGCTGAACCCCAGGGGCCTGGCCCTGGCGGGGGACACCCTCTTGGTGAGCGAGGGCGGAACTGGCGAGGCGGGCGACGGCTTCGTGCCTGGGAACGGCGATGGCCGGGTCACGGAGGTCAGCCTAGCCGATCCCAGCCAGAGGACCGTCGTGGTAGACGGCCTGGGCAATAGCGTGGATCCCGGCGGCGGAGTCGTGGGCGCGAACCACGCCCTCTGGCGGGACGCCGCTGCCACGTCGGACACCTTTCTCGTGGCCCTGTCCGGGGGTGCCGGGCACCCGGATCCGAAGGCGCGGATTCTCCTGGGGGATCCCGGCGGAGTGTTCTTGCCCCTGATCGACCTGTGGGCCTTCGAGGAGGCAAACAATCCGGCGGGGGGCATCGTCGACTCGAATCCCTGGCGCATGACCCGGGGTTCTGACAGCATGCTCTACATCGCCGACGCCGGGGCCGATGCGGTGCTGAAGGCGGATCCGGCCACCGGCGACACGACCGTGTACGCCGTCTTTGGCCCCGTGGGAAAGAATGACCAAGGCGACGACATCAGCCCAGTACCCGCCGGCATGGCATTCGATCCGGGGGCGCCGGGGGTCCTCTATGTGTCCCTTCTGGGCTCTGTCGTGCCGGGGGAGGCCGAGGTCCATCGTCTCCAAGACGGCAACGGCGATGGCGACGCTCGCGACCCGGGGGAGGACACGATCGTACTAGGTGGACTGACGATGGCCGATGACCTGGCCTTCGACCCGGCGGGCCGGTTGTTTGCCCTTGAGTTCGGGGGCCTCGCCGCTGCCGGGCGCCTCCTGGAGGTCACCTCCGGGTCGCCGGGGGTCGTGGTAGACGGCCTGCCGGCGGCCAGCGCCCTGGTCTTCACCCCGGCGGGGGACGCCTTGGTGGCCGTGGGCGACGGCCAGAGCGGGTGGATCACCGACCGGGTCGTGCGGGTCCCGGCCCAGATGCTGATCGCGCCGACGGCCACTGCCACCGAACCGGCGCCGACCGCCACCCCGCCGGAGGGCACACCTACGTCGGAGGCGGGGTTCTTTGTATTTCTACCGGCGTGCAAGACGAGCTAGAGCCGGGGTAGCGTAACGGCTGCTGCGGCGAGGGCGTTATCCTGGAGAGAGGGGAGGCGCCCCGCAGGGTCGGGGTGCGATGAGGGGGATCACCAGCGATGAGAAGTCTTGAGCGAGCTTCGTGGGGCCTGGCCCCAGCGGCCCTGGTGGCCGCGGCCGGGGTGGCTCTAGCGGCCATCGGGCAGCGCCCCGTGGCGGTGGCGGCGCCGGTGCCGCCCGCGCCGATGCAGGGTGTCCACGCCACCCGGCTGATCACCATTTGCGACGGCGCGCCCTTC